>CAMCSI010000018.1 GCA_945877885.1 Chlamydia trachomatis | reverse complement strand
GCTTCTCTTTTCGTTCGACTCGCATGCCTCACCCACGCCGACAGCGTTCAACCTGAACCAAGATCAAATTCTCAAATAAAAATTTAATCTATATATTGAACTTACTGTTTGTAGATAATAAATTATCTACTGGTCGGTAAATAATTACCAACCGAGTTCATTAACGGGTATATTCACCGAAGTAAAAGATTAATTTTACTTCAGTGATACTCGTCACATTTACTAATACTGTCAAAAACCTATGAGCCAATCGATGTTGACTCTTTTCGTTAACTTGGCTTGTTAGCGTCGTTAAGAATGCACAACTATATAACAGCGGCGTATTTAATTGGAAGGATTTTCTGAAAAAAAAAGAAAAAAAATTCTCATTTTTTTTAAAAATAGCTCAAACCCCTCTACCAGAGAGGGTTTGCTAGACCCAAACTTTTTTTCTTTTTTGCGACTTTTCTGAAAAAAAAACCATTCTCTAGGGAATAAAATCGATAAAAAAACAGAGATTTTTCTCCGATTTCCCAACTTACCCACCAAAACCTCCCTCATATCTCTACGTTGACTGTAAGTTAATCATAAACCCTTTAAAAAGAAGTGGTTATATACTTTTTTAACTGAAGTGGTAGGATTAAATACATAATTATGTTATAATTAAAACTTTAATATAGAGTAAAGGTATTTTTATGTTTTCCATCTCAGCCTCCCCCCCTAGTCGTAAAGCTCAGGTTCTTCCACCCATCAACAATGAAAGGTTTACTAAGTACAGTCCACCCCCAAATAACTCCAAAAACGTTGTGGCTGCGTTTGGTTTTACAGGAGCTTTTTTACTAGTAACCTCTATTATAATACTTATTGCAGCAATTGCATCCCTCATAATCCCTTTTATAGCAGTAGCTGCCTCTTTACTTGTCATAGGAATAATTACCGTAACCGTGATCGCAAAAAATAAAAAATTATATGATCTTTTTTTTCATGTACTTGGGGTCTGCAAGTTCCGTATCGACCTTAAGGAAAATAAATTGGAAAATTGCAACTTATTAAAGCAACCCCTAGGATTTCAAACAGAAAACAAGAAGGAACCTAAAAAATACGCCAATACTATGTTTGTGACCCCAAACAGATCTGCTTTAACATTAATGGCTACCCCAGATGAAGAAAAGGTGAAATGGCTTTCAAATAATAATTACAAATCTATTATTTCCATGCAAGAAAAGTGGGAAGAATCTGACCCATCCCTCGATTTTCAATCAGCCACACCTGCCCTAGTGAAATACGATTCAAAAGAGAATATTAGATACGGTAAATTTGTAAATCCGAAGAATTCAACAAAGACTTTACCGATCATTCAATATCAAGTAGCAACACCAGATTGTCTTAATATTAATTTTAAAAACCTAGACACTGCTGTTGAACTTGTTAAATCTGGGTTAGAAAAGGGAAATGTCGCTGTACATTGTAAATCAGGGATTGGTCGTTCGGCAAAAGTAATTGCCTCTTATTTTCATAAGCATCAGGATCTTTCTATTGAAGAGGCTGTAAAGCGCGTTAGAGATGGCAGAAGAGTTGTATCCATCCACAAAATAAATGAATTACCAAATCTTTATGAGTATGCAGTAGATCTGCTTAAAGAAAATCTTAAAAATAATGACTATTCCCTAGACATTCAGCTGGATAAAATCCTCACGCTTAAGTCTCAGATGGATAATCATATAAAGAACTACTATACGGAGATGGGAAAGAAAAGCGGTGACACGCTTAAACAAAAATTAGAGACCTTATACGAAGAAAGCGGGCTCAAATATAGAGCTCTAGGCATCCAGTTCAAAAAAATTATTGCATCAAGGAAATTTGCCAAATAGTTCTTGATCAGTAACGTAGAAATGATTACACTTATTTAAATTTTATATAGTAAGTGGTAATTTTATGGATATTGCTAAAAACTTTCTTAAATCCCCTCTCATTCATTTTTCATTAGCATCGGTTTCTGGAGCTTGCCTGCTAACTGCAGGTGTGATTGTTCTCTCCACCGGTACAGCTTTGCTCACAGCTGTTTTGCTACTTATTGCATCTGCTGTTGCTTTTATTTTTGCAGCCTGTCAAATATCTTTACGGGAAGTTGCCTTCTATGCAGAACTATCCCAATTTCAAACCAATTACTGCCAGTTTAAAATAAAAAATCTTACCCCCGCTCAGACTGATGGTTATCTCATGGGTGTAAAGCCATGCTATTATCATGTGGTAGATAGATCTTCCACCGGGATCCTGTTTCAAGGAGCCCAACCATCTCATACTTTTAACCATGATAAAACTCTTGTCAATGACCATAACATTAAAACAATCATCAATCTTACAGAGGAAGAGGAAAACAAAGACACTTTATTTTCTCGTCCCATAAACAAAGATCATTGGAACTCTCATGGAATAAAAATACATCACAAACCGATCAAAGATTTTACCCTACCAACTATTGATTGTCTAAAAGATGCTGTATCAAAGCTTTCTAGATCTTTAGCAAAAGGTAATGTTTATCTTCATTGCATGTCAGGGGTTGGTAGATCCTCCTGTGTTACTTTGGCATGGTATATCCATCAATATGGATGGACTTTAGGAAAAGCCAAAGAAATTCTTTATCATAGAAGAGCCTCTGTAAATATTGATAAAGAAAAAATTAATCAACTAATGTGGGATTTTATCATTTCCAACTCAAAAAACACCTCTTATACCCTTTTTGATGAGCTGCAGCGGCGCATTCAGGAGCTTTCTCTAAAAAATTCAGAGGGAGCAATCTCTCAAATCAAAAATGAGTACAAGGGGATAAAAGATTTAGAAGAAATCCTAAAAAAATTTGAAGTAAAAAATACCTAAAATATAGCCAATAAATGCAGGTATAGTCGTTTTTTTCATATAGGTAACAAAATCCACCTTCTCAATACCCATGAGCGCAACACCAGCTGCTGAACCTATACTTAAAAGACTTCCTCCAGTACCTGCTGCGTAGGCAATCATCATCCAAAATGGATGATCCATTCCATAACTGGAAATATCATACATACCCATTGAAGCCGCTACAAGGGGTATGTTATCAATCACTGATGAAACTAACCCAATAAAAGTTGCAATGGCTAAATTACTTGAGGTAATACTATTTAACCATAAGGCTATATCTTTTAAGACACCTACAACTTCAAGCGCGTTGATACTTAGTAAGATACCCATAAAAAATAAGACGGAAGAGATATCAATTTTCGTAAGGATATGAGGCACTCGTAAATGATGTCTATCATCATATTTGTGGTGTAATAGATCGGTCACAAGCCATAAAAAGGCAAGCGCTGTGATCATCCCCATAAATGGCGGCACCCCTGTCGCCCATTTGATCAATGGGACAGCTAAAAACGACCCAATCCCTAACATAAAAACAGTGGAGGCACCAGGTTCACACTCCTCGGAAAAAAGATCGTTGCTATCTTTTGCATAGTTTCCTTTGGTAAAAGCAAGAAAAATACCAAGGGGAACTACCATAGAAATCATACTTGGAATAAAGACATCTCTCATCACTGCAAGTGTTGATATACGATGATTAATCCATAGCATTGTTGTTGTCACATCGCCAATAGGGGTCCAAGCACCCCCAGCATTAGCCGCAATTACCACCATACAGTTCAATGTTAATCGTTCAGACTGCTCAGGTACCAGCTTTCTTAAAATGGAAATCATTAAAATAGTGGTTGTTAAGTTATCGAGCACTGAGGATAGGAAAAAAGTAAGAAAAGAGATCACGATCAACATTTTTCGTTTTGACGTAGTATGAATAATTCTTACGACCGTATTAAAGCCTTTATGAGAGTCTATTAACTCAACAATAGTCATAGCACCTAGCAAGAAAAAAATCACCCCGGAAACTTCAGATAAATGGTGAGATAAATGGGCGGAAGGATCTGAAACACCACCTTTTAAAAAATAAAAGATCCATAAAATTCCAGCAAGGGCAACTGCAACGGCTGTCTTATTCACTCGTACATAATTTTCTAAAATGATAGCTAGATAGCCTAAGGTAAATATTGCTATCACAAAAGAAAGAACAAGTGTTGACATAAGGCTACTCCTTGGTTGCGAAACAGTGTAGCAGATGCGTTTTTACTTTCCTAATAGATTTTCCCTCTTATTTTGTCTACCTTTAAATATTTGGAGACATATTTGCTGAAATAATATGGTGCATATGAATCAATCCAATCACTTTTTCATTCTCTAAAACTGGAAGTGTTAATACCCTAGTTTTTCCCATTCCCATAATCTCTAGCGCCTTTGAGGTAAGTTCATGTTTCCCTATAGAGATAAAACTTTTATTCATCACCTCAAACATTTTTTTACCAAAAGAGCGCTCCCCATCTTTTTCAATCAAACGACGCAAATCTCCATCGGTAAAAATACCCACCAACCTTCCCTCTTCATCATTAATTAAAAGTGTTCCCATTTTTTTATTAGAAAGGGTAAATATCGCATCTTTGAAATAGGTATGCTCTGAGCAAATGGGTAAATCATCTCCAAAAATCATCACATCATTCACACTTTCGGCAATTAATTTTCCTATAGAGCCGGCAGGATGGTTTAACGCATATTGATCGAGGCTAAATTTGCTCGTTTGCATTAATGCAACTGCAATACAATCGCCAAAAATAAGCTGCACAGCCGAAGAGGTGGTTGGGGCAAGGCCAAATGGGCAAATTTCCCCTTGAAGTGGTAGATGCATCGAAAAATCAACAAGTGCTTCAAGGTAACTATTCCTATCTGATACCCAGGCCATGGAAGAAATACCCCGTTTTCTGCAGGATTTTGCAAGGCTTTCAATTTCAATACCTTTTCCACTCTTGCTCAACAAAATGACTAAATCATCGGAGGTTGCAATGCCAATATCGCCATGCAGCGCCTCTTGTGGGGATAAATAGAGCGATCTTGATCCTGTAGAAATCAATGTTTTAGATAATTTTTCAGCAATAATTCCACTTTTTCCAACTCCAGAAAAAATAACCATCCCCTTGCATTTAAGGATCATAGCAAGAGCCTTGTGGGCCTCTTCCATATTAATTTGATCGAAAAAGTAATTTAAATACTGTCTCTCTCTTGAAAAAATCTCTTTGAGCATATAGGGTCGAGTATATAAAAGGAGCGCGCTTTGGGCAAGATAAAAGTACAAAATCCTGTAGTTGAGATAACTGGGGATGAAATGGCAGAAGTTATTTGGCTAAAAATTAAAGAGATGCTCATCCTACCATATCTTGATATTGATCTAAAAGTCTATGACTTAAGTATAATGAATAGGGAAAAAACAAAGGATCAAGTAACAATAGATGCAGGCCATGCGATCAAAACTTATGGTGTGGGGATCAAATGTGCCACAATCACTGCAGATGAAGCTCGTGTTAAAGAATTTGGCTTAACAAAGATGTACCCATCTCCTAATGGAACCATTAGAAATATCTTAGATGGTACCGTCTTTAGAGAGCCTATTATTTGTAAAAATATCCCAAAATTTGTTCCCAAATGGCAAGAGCCTATAATTATTGGAAGGCATGCCTTTGGAGATCAATATAAAGCGACCGAGATGAGAATTATTGAAAAGGGTACCCTTTCTCTTGTATTTACTTCTGAAAAGGGGGAAAAGACTGAAAAAGAGGTGTTTAAGTTTAATCAGCCAGGGGTTGCCATGGGTATGTATAATCTAGATGCATCCATAAGACATTTTGCAAAGGCATGTATGCGTTTTGCCTTGGATCGTCACTACCCACTATTCCTTTCGACAAAAAACACTATTTTAAAAAGCTATGATGGTAGATTTAAAGAAATTTTTGAAGAGGTTTATAGCCAAGATTATAAAAAAGCGTTTGAAAATATAGGGATAGGCTACGAGCATCGATTAATTGATGATATGGTTGCCTATGTGATGAAAACTAAAGGTGGATTTGTTTGGGCTTGTAAAAACTACGATGGTGATGTCCAATCTGATACCGTTGCTCAAGGTTTTGGTTCATTGGGTATGATGAGCAGCGTTTTACTCTCCCCTGATGGAAAGACTGTAGAAACAGAGGCGGCTCATGGAACAGTCACCCGCCACTTTCGAGAGCATCAACGAGGGAAAACTACCTCTACCAATCCTATTGCCTCTATTTTTGCTTGGACCCGGGGTCTTGCCTATCGGGCAAGATTTGATGATAATGAAGATTTACTCTCTTTTGCAGATAGTCTAGAAGCTGCGTGCATTGAAACCATTGAATCAGGAAAAATGACAAAAGATCTTTCTTCTTTAATGAAGTCGCCTGATTATCTTTCAACCGATGATTTTATCAGGGAAGTCTTATCCAATCTACTTCTTAAGTTATAAAGACCTTCTTTTTTAGCCACATACATGGCTGCAACGACATCTCCTGTTATATTTACAACAGTTGAGATCATATCACGAATTCTATCCACGCCGGCAACTAGGGCTATTCCTTCCAATGGTAGACCGACAGCTCCCAGCACAATGGAGAGCATCACAATTCCTTGACCAGGAATACCAGCGGCACCAATGGCTGCAATTACCGAGGTAAAGGCTAATACAAAAATTTTGATCCAAGTAAGCTCTATTCCATAAGCTTGAGCAATAAAAACCGCTGAAAGAGCTTGACCAATAGCAGCTCCATTCATATTTACAGTCACTCCTAAAGATAAAACAAACCCTGTAATATCTTGAGAAATACCAAGCTTATCTTTTGCAGATTTCATCGTAAGTGGCAAGGTAGCTGCGCTACTACTTGTGGTAAAGGCAAGGATAAGGGCATCTTTCATCCCTTTAAAAAAGGGAAGTACTGGTGTTTTAATAATAAACTTAAGGATAAAAGGAAAAACACCGAATAATTGAAGTCCGCAGGCAATGTAGCAACAAAAAAGAAACTTTAACAATGGAAAGATCACTTTTGCTCCCATGGAACCCACAGCTGAGGCAATTAAAGCAAACACCCCATAAGGGGCAAGTTTCATAATCATTTGCGTCAGGGTATTTAACACTTCTGACAAAGCCTCAATAACCACAACAATTGGCTTTCCCTTCTCACCAGATAATGTAACTGCTAAGGCAAATAAAATAGCAAAAACAATTACTTGCAAAATATTTCCTGAAACAAGGGCTGCAAAAGGATTTACGGGGATAATAGAGAGGGCAAAATCAAGTAATCCACTTCGAACAGAAGCATCTGCTACGCTTGTAGATGAAAATAAATGAAGAGTAACTCCTGGCTTAAATAAATAGCCCGTACCAACTCCAATCGATATAGCTATTAAAGTAGTGATGAAAAAAAAGCTCATTGATCGTAGTCCAATACGTCCAAGTTTTTTTGGATCATTGATATGACAAATGCCAGTAACAATAGAAGAAAATACCATGATACCAACAACCATTTTCAATAGATCGATGAATATTTTTCCAAGTATGGTCAGTGCTGTATATTCTTGATTTGCGACTAATCCAAATATTAGCCCTGAAAAAAGTCCTATAAATATTTTCATCCATTCTTTCATCATCTATCCTTTTAGTTTCCTTTTTCAATCATGCAACGTATCTGCGTTATTAATGAATAATACACCTCTTGGTCATAGGATATATTCATTGAAATTTCTATAGGGGAAACAACTGCCCTTTCTTCACTATTTAATTTCACATAATCTTTCTCTGTACAAACAATAACATCAGCACCAAAAGTTTTACAACTTTGACAAAATTCTATTACATTTTTAAGCCGCTTATGATCGGGAAGAATTTCTTTTTTTACAATCGTTAAACCTAAAGATTTAAGTCCGTCGATAAATAATCTAGGATTTCCAATTCCACAAAACACCCCTACTTTTTTTCCGGACATGTGTTTATTTTTTTCTAAGCAATACTTTGTACCAAAATATTTAGCACTACTATAGCATAAAAGCTCTCTTTTGACGAGCTCGTAATTTCTTTCACTTTCAGCTCCATGTATGACGATGTAGTGAGCGCTTTTTAGCTTTGAGATTAATTCTCTTCTCATCCCAAAAGGGACAAACCCTTTGGAAAATGGATCTTCTGCTCGTATCATCACTATTTGCAAATCTTTCTTTAATTTTAGATATTGCATCCCATCATCTAATATACACCCTTTACATCCCATAAAAGCTGCTAAAGCAGCTGACTGCTCTCTTTTCTTTCCAATAATCACAGGATTTTGTTTACATCTTTGCTGAAGCATAAAAGGCTCATCCCCATCCAAAACATCAACAACTTTTCGAGATTTACCTTTTCGTTTGGATCGATACCCCCTTGTCAAAATGGCAAGATCGGCTCTTGCCAAATCGTCGATTAATTTAGCGACAAACTCACTTTTACCAGTGCCGCCACAAACAATGTTCCCAACCGATATTATCGGAATACAGGCTGTTGAAACCGAAAAAACATTCCACTGATACAAGAGATGTCGCAACATCACCGCTAGTTTAAAGGAAACGCTTGATAAATATAATAAACCTTTAGCTAGACTTAGGCGCTGATCTTTTTGTTTAGTCTCAATCCATTTTTCAATCATTGTGATAAAATATTACCTATTTACACCTTAAAATTCCACCGTTATACTTCTGCTTATGAAAAAAGTTGGATTAATTGGTCATAATGGAATGTGCGGAAAAGAGCTATTAAAGCTTTTGCCAAAAGAAACTAAAATTTTCTCAAGAGATGAGCCACTTATTTTTTCAGATCTAGATATTCTTTTTATGGCTATTTCATCAGAAGATACCCTAACTATTGCTGAACTAGCGTTGAATGAAAATGTTAGATTGATCGATCTATCGTCTGCTTTTAGAACAAATTCTTTATTTCCTTTAATTTTGCCAAAGGTAAATTCGCATCTTATAAACAATTCCTTAAAACTCATATCGCTACCCAATTGCATCGTCTCCATCCTACTTACCGTCTTAAATCCCTTACATAAAATAGCAAGGATTAAAAAGATCATCCTATCTACTTACCAAGCAGCAAGTGGTGCCGGAAATGTTGGATTAGAAGCTATGAATTCTTATGAAACAATCCCGCCCTTTCCGCACCCACTGAGGGATAACCTGTTTTTACACGAATCTAAAAAAAATCTTAATGGTCTTTGTGGGGAAGAAGAAAAAATTGTTTTTGAAATTAAAAAAATCTTAGACGTTCCTCATATTCCAATCTCTGTTAGATGTGTAAGACTTCCCATTAAAAGAGCCCACTCCATCCACGCAATTGTGACTTTTGAACAAAATATCCACAATGTAAATGAGCTGCTAGCACTTGAGCCAGGCATCATCATGCACCCCTCCCCCACCCCAAAAATGGCGGAGGAAAAAGAGGAGGTCTTTGTAGCACCTGTAAGAAAAGATCCTTCTGATGAAAATACCTATGACTTTTGGATTGTGGGGGATCAAATTCTCAGGGGTTCAGTACTTAATGCCTTTGAAGCATACACAGAGATAAAAAAAGCCCACCACTAAAAGAGGTGAGCCTTATTATTATTTTTTTTAATTAAAAACTTATTGTCTTTCAAATAACGCTAAACTATTGATATTATCATACAGAAACACTTTTCTTTTCTTAGAAAGATTTAAAATGCCTGCTAATAGATTTGTATTATTTCTATCATATATTGGGTATATTTGATGAGCAAACCCCTTTTCATAAGAGCAAAATTCATCATACACCCAATTTACCGTTTCAACCGGTCCTTCTTTCACTAGAGGAAAGGTAGACTTTGCTGAACTTTTATCAGTATTAAACCAATTATTATCAGTATAAAGAGAGGTAAAGCTGTTTAAAGACTGAACATTTTGTTGGGAATCAATAAAGTACTTAAAGCCGATCAAGTCAAGTGGGCTTTTGTCAATAACGCCAATTGGCCTAAATTGATAGGTCATTAGAAATGAATCATAGCCATACCATATGGTATAGGATTGATCCCAAACTTCGGATGCGTAAAAACTATCTAAGTCCATTTCAATTTTTGAACCAACAGTTACATGAGGAATAATCCCATTAAGTTTTACAACATACTGATTCTCAAGTATATAAACGTTTAAATCTTCTATAATTTTAGTTACTTTTAAATTTGCTGCATGCCCAGTAGATAAAACGGCAAGCACTAGTAAAAATAATTTTTTCATGAATACTCCATGTAAAAGAGATAAATTTTATCTATAGAAAAGATTGTTGTCTAGAAAATTTTTTCTAAAGGCTGAATAAAATAAGCGTATATTTATGATCGTGGGAGAAGAGCTTTCTCTTCAACGCATGATTCATGATGCCCACTAGATTTGTATCATTACCTATTTCAAAAATTGGGAAGATACTATGATCAAAAGAGGATCTATAATTCAAATATTGATCAACAACCCACTTAATCGATTTTTGATTCTTTCCATTTATAGTGTCAAATGATGAATTTGTATATGAAAAATAGGGGTCTATCCAATTATCCCAAACCTCTACCTCAATAAAGGAACAGACTCGCACATCCTCTGAATAATAACTTGCAAATGCTTGAAAATCAACTACATTCAAAGGCTGTTTTTTTATCACCCCTACCGGAACATAGTTAATAATATGATCTTCTAACTCAAATTTATTTCGAAGTTTAAGAGATTGAGCCCAAGGCTCTTTTTTTAAAAAATCATTTAAATTAAAATTTACATAACTACCAATTTTTACATGCGGGATTCCCCCTTGTGCAGTAACTACGTATTGATAGTCAAAAACGTAAAGGTTTAACCCTGGATAAATTTCAGTAATACGCACTAATTCTGCATAAACAGAGCTTAGACATATCAACAAAAGAAGCGAAATTTTTTTCATAAAAGAAACTTTAATAAAAAACCGGTTTACTGTCTATAACTACTTGCTCTTTAGTTACTGGATGATAAAATGTTAACCTTGCATGGTGTAGATAAATATTCCCTGATGGGTGTTTACCCCCCCCATATTTTTGATCTCCAACAATGGGACACTTCATAAACCCTAATTGCGCGCGAATTTGATGATACCTCCCCGTTTCGAGTTCAATTTCGTAAAAATGGTCTCTAAGATGTCGATAATATAAAATGGCTTCTTTAGAAAATGGTCTTTTTGAAGTATACACATCGGAAAAAAACTCTCTTTTACACAAATGATGGACCAATTTCCCATCTTTTTCGGGTAAATTTTTTGAAAGTTTTGCAATATAGAGCTTTTTCCAACTCTTATCTCTTATTTGTTCATTTAATCTAGATAGTGCCTTACTCGTTTTTGCCATCACTAAAATGCCGCTTACCGCTCTATCTAGCCTGTGGACAGGGTGTAAAAACACATTTCCTTTTTTTCCATCTCGATTTTTTAAAAATTCTTTCATCTCGGTAACAATATCATTCATCCCCTCATTTGGAAGAGATGCAAGATTTGCAGGTTTATTCACCACTAAAATGTGATTGTCTTCATATAAAATGAGTTCATTTAGAAGCATTTTGACGCCTCATTTCATAAATTACAATCCCTGCTGCCACAGAAACATTTAACGAATCACAAATTCCCTCCATCGGAATGGAAATTTTTGTCCCCTTCATCCAATGCTCAGGGAGCCCTTTATCCTCTTGCCCAAAGGCAGCAAGGGCTGGAAATGTCAATTTCTCATTAAAGTAACACTGTTTTGCATCAGGAGAGGTAATCACTAACGAAATCTTCCTTTTTTCAATAAAATCAAAAGCTTCAGCGCTTGTACAGGTGACAATATCTAACGTAAAACTTGCCCCCAAGCTTGCACGAATGGCATTTGGATGATAATGATCTGAAAGTGCATCTACAAGAAGCACCCCATCAACTCCTGCCCCATCGCAGGTGCGAAGAATCGCTCCAATATTTCCTGGTTTTTCAATACCCACTAAAGCAATAAAAAAAGTTCCTTTTAGGTCTGAAAGTGACTTCTTTTTCATCTTAGCCACACCGACCATCTCATTTCTTAATGAAATTTTTTCTAGTAAAGAGCTAGACACTAAAACTAGTTCAGTTCCTGCTTTTTCAAGAGTCTTAATAAATGGGGTCATTTCATGGTAAAAAATTTTCTCCATTTTCCCAGCCCTTGAAATCTCTCTTTCCCCTTCGACCAAAAATAAACCCGTTTTTTTCCTATCTTTATTATTGCGCAGCGCCTCTACTGCCTTAATTTGAGCATTTGTTCTACTTGTTAGCAAAAGGCACCTCGTTGTTTGTAACAAACTTATAAAGCGCAAGAAGTAACATCTTCGCGCAGGTTTTTTGGATCTCTTCTCTATTTAAACCCTCAAGTCCTGAAATTTTACCAACAAAAACTCCATTCTTACTTCCAATTGCTCCAAATACAACCCCCACCTGATCTCCCAAAGGGCCTGCATCACCAGTTACAGCTATGGCATAATCACTTCCTGATACTCTTAAAGCGCCTAAACACATCTGCTCAGCAACATCTCTACTAACTGCTGTATTTTTTGTAATAATCTGTTCATCCACGCCTAACACATTTATCTTCATCTTATCGGTGTAAGTGACAAATGATCCCAAAAAGTATTTGGAAGATCCTGAAATTTTTGTAATCATAGAAGATATTAACCCACCTGTACAACTTTCTGCAAGTGAAAGGGTTAATCCATGCTTAACAAAATAGCTTTGTAACTCAATCATCTTACCCTCTTAATTCCAATTGTGAAACATGACTAATTTTTTCTCTTGCTAATTCCTCTGCCTTTTTTCCAATTCTAAAAGTTGCAATCATTGGATTTGATCCAAGAATAAATTTTGCTGAAACAGTATTTTCTCTTTTATAAAAACGAAACTGATCAAACAACTCTGCCTCTTTAAAATTCCCACGAGTCTTAACTATCCTCTCCCCATCTGCATAAAGCCCAGGATAAGAATAGCTTAATCCAAAATCAATAGACCCTGCCCCATAAACCCCTTCTAAAATCTTTTGCTCAAAAGTAATCAAAAATGAAAACGGCTTAATTTCAATCACTGGTTTGCACTGTTTTGCAATCTCACCTCTATCTTTTATGGTGATAAAACTAAAATGATCTAAAGAATAGGCAAACCCTACAGTTTCTTTTCCATGCGCTTGCTCTAGTGCTATAAATTCCTCTTTAGAAATAATAGGGCTTTTGCAAACTTTCCCTAAAATCACATAAAATCCATCGGGCAAAAACTCTAAAAGCTCCTCTTTTGTAAGAAGCATTGAATGAGTAATGTAGCGTGAAGCGGAAAAATTATTCTTTGATTGCATAAGGCCTTTTCCTACTAAAGATGATAAAGATAGCCCCTAAAAATATCATCGCATCGGCAATATTAAAAATTCCATAAGAATTGCCCCAAAAGGTAAAATGTAACATATCAATTACATGGCCGTAGACAAAAGTGTCAATCACATTCCCCATCGCTCCGAAG
>CAMCSI010000017.1 GCA_945877885.1 Chlamydia trachomatis | reverse complement strand
CCATCACAACTTTAAACGCCTTATCTTTATCAATGTTTAGTGTATTAAAGGTGGAAAAGTTATCCATCATAATCTTTTTAGAGATAAGTTTACCTCTATTTTCTTTATAAAAACAGGAGTGTTTGCAGGCGTATTTTGTAATAATAGATTTACGTCGCTCTTGCCATTTTCGTAATCTTTTTAGATTAAACCTCATCGTGTATTTTGCTTGAAAATAGTAGTAAAGGATTCTGATTTTTTTAATCATAAGCCTCGATGGTATGGGTGGGAAGTATTTTCATGAAGGATTTACAATTTTCAATTAATCTAAATGTTTTCCGATAATTTTTCACATCTTCTTGCAATATAAGTCCAATTGGGTGAGGGAAGGCACCCTCTGTCCATTTCCCATCTGCTACAAAAAAAGTATCGGAAATGGCAACCCCCATCTGCCCTAGTGCATGTCCTGGTAGATTTACTAACAAAAGCGAGCCATCTTCAAAAAGATCGAGGGATAAAAATCCATTCCACATTTGGTTAAACTGACTTTCTATAAGCGAAATGGAGCCTTTAGGGATGGTGGGGATTAAAGATCTAATGAATCCATGCTTTAACCCCCTTATGTGAGAAAAGCCCATCAGCTGAGTTAAGGTATCTAAGCGGTAAATCATGGGTACATCTTTAAATTCGGGCAAAGCGCCAATATGGTCGGGGTGAAAATGGGTGATAATAAGATAGGAGAGATCTTTTAATGAGATCCCATCGCGAAAAAGCTGCACTACAATACTATCGTTTGATGAATAAGTGACGGGAAGTAAAGTTTTATAAAGGGCGTTAAGTCCTGTTTTTGTCGCATCTAATAAGGCCTCTCCATATCCGGTATCAATTAATATCAGCCCTTTTTCCGGATGCTCTATAAGAAAGCACCGAGTATAAAATCGTACTTTTTTGAAAGAAAGGGTGTAATCTGCAATTTTACCTCTTCCCACACAGTACCCTGCAGAATAAATCTTATTGAGCTTGAAGCCAGTTTGCATAACGCTTGATTCCTTCGTTTAGTGAAATAATTGGCTGGTAGTTCAGCTCATCTTTTGCTTTTTTAATACAAAGAGTTTGTGAGTAGGTTAAAACCCCCACTCCATATCTCGTGAGTGCTGGTTCTTTATTCACGAAAAACGCTTTCATTTCAGAGAAAATTGCAGCGGCAAAGCCAAGTGGATAAGGAACAGATCTTATTTTTAAGGGGAGGGAAAGTTCAGTAAACAGATGATCTAAGATTCTGGTAAGGGGCGCTGGTTCATCGTTAGTGATATTATATTTTTGACCAAGGCAAGTAGATGGGGCATTTATTGCAAGCCATATGGCATGCACTACATTATCTACATAGGTGATATCAATGATAGGGCTATTTTTTCCGAAAGAGGGAACCCCTTTTTCTCTGCAGGCTTTTAAGACTCGAGGAAAAAGAGTTTTGTCAAATGGGCCAAAAATAGCACGAGGGCGTAAGGTAATTGTGGGTAAACCTTCAGAAAATGCAAGATCGACCACCTCTTCAGCAAGTTTTTTTGTCTTAGCATAGCTATTTACGTAAGTTTTTGGAAGTAGGTCAGTTTCACTGATATTGAAACGATCTTGATAGTCAAAATAAATCGATGGGGTAGAAATATGAATAAAGCGGTTCACTTTTGCTTCTTTTGCTGCATTAATCATCGATTTTGTCCCTTCTACATTAACTTTGTAGAAATCGGTATACTTTCCCCAAGGGGAGGAGAGGGCAGCTAAATGAACAATTACATCGGCATTTAAGCAAATACTGTGCATGGTAGCTTCATCATTTATATCTGCTGATTTAAGCTGAATAAGAGGGTGAGATAAAAGAGTTTTCACTGAATCAATGTTTCTTGCAAAACCCAAAACTTTAATCCCTTTTTCAGCTAAAAAAAGACTTAAACAAATACCGAGGGAACTGGTAATTCCAGATATAATAATCATTTAAACTCTCCATTATATTCAATATCTTCACTCATTGCTTGATGAAACCCTTGCCCCTTAAACAGGGTTTGTTTGGCAATGTCTAAAAGCAGGATTGGAATTGCAGCAAGAACACGATTATCGCCCTTCATGAAGAAAGGATTTATTCCTGAAAAAAAATGGATCCAAAAAGGTTTAGAAAATATTTCTCTTTGTTTGATTCCAAACCAAAGCATAAAAAAATGTTCATGGAAAATTTTTTGATCTTTTGGGGTAAGGTTTTCCCCTTTGTTAAAAAAGCAGTTTGCAAGCCTTTTATCCTTTTCAAAAAGATGAATGCCTGAGGTGGCTCGAGGATTACACTCAAGACAATAAAGCTTATCGCCGCGTATGAAATCAAAGGCAATTTGTCCGGTAAAATTCATTTCTGCAACAAATTTTTGGATAAATTGATCTACATCAGGGGCTAAAATGGTTTGAAAGCAGATGGCAGATCCAATACCCATTGAATGAAGAACCTTATAGACACAAGAGGCTGTAACACGGCCTTGATGACAAATGGAATAGGAGCAGAGCTTTTCCCCTTCGATGAATCTTTGAGCAATCCATGGGTTAGAAGGATTATCTTCCCATGCAGGCCATGTTCCATTTACAACCTTTACATTTGCTGCAAAACGGGAATAAATTGGTTTTAAAATCCACTTACCAGGAGTTGATGATCCCTTTGCCCAAAGCATGGTCTCAGGTGTTGAAAATCCAAGCTTAGAAAGCAATTGGTAGAATTTCCATTTATTATGAAGAATTTCAAGACATTCAAAACTTTCACTAAAAAGAGCAGTGGGTAGACGATCTTTAGCTTTTGCAAGGTAAAAAATTTCCTCGCAGGTGGGAATAATTAAATCAATCTGCTCCTTTTCAATGATTTTTTGTAAATCAGAAACAAAGGTTTCATAGGCAAAGGCAGGGGAGGCTGTTTTGTAAAACCTGCTCACTTTTCCTGAATATCGACATAATGACTTATCCATACTATCTGTACAAATAACTCTAACCCCCGCATTAGCTAAGGATCTACTTAAATCAAGGGCTGCAAATGAACGAGCTCCTGTGATTAACACAGATTTAGAGGAGGTATTTATGTTAGTATTCAATAAGCACACCTCCAATCGTCAGCCCTGCAGCGGTGCCAAATAGTAGTGCTTTATCTCCTCGTTTTAATTTCCCAGAAGCAATAGCCTGATGCAAAGCAAAAGGAAGGGAGGTAGCAATCATATTTCCATAATCACGCACAATGTGTATGAATTGCTCATCTTTAATCCCTAATTTTCTTTGAAGCAGATCAAGGGCTAAAGGACTTGCTTGGTGGGGAATAAACAGGTCAATCTCACACTCACTCATCATCTGCTTTACCATCTTTATCACAGGTGGCATGGCAGCTTTATAGAGTTTTAAACCATCCATTCGAAAATAATGACGCTCTTTAGGGATGTTGTCTTTCAAAGCAAGAAGAGTGCCTCCACCCTCACATTGACAATAGTCGATGTATTCACTTCTTGTTTCAAAGTGTGAGGTAATAATTCCCTCTGAAAGAGATGGGCCTATGATGCAAGCGGCCGCTCCATCACCAAACAATGACGCAATTTTTGGATCTTTTGGATTTAACGCCGAAGAAGGAATGTCAGCAGAAACAAGAAGAACTCGATTATATACTTTTTGAGCAACTAGATTTCCCATGCAGAAAAGACCTGTGAGAAAACTAATGCAGGAGGAGTTAATGTCAAAGGCTACCGTACCTTTCAAACCTAGCTTTTGGTGAATAAGGGCAGCATTAGAAGGGATCGCCTGCTGAGGCACACCACTTACTGAAACAATGGCATCAATGTCAGAGATAGTAAGATTTGCCGCCTTTAGTGCCTCTTTTGCAGCAATCATCCCCATTTCAGAGGAAGTTTCTTCGGTTACATAGCGCCGCTTTGTAACCCCAGATGCTTTAATAAATGTCTCGGGAGGATAGCCTAACTCCTTTTCTAACTCTTCATTTGTTACTATTCGTGAAGGGAGGTAAGCTCCTGTTCCTAGAATTTTAACAGCAATTTTAGACATAAAGCTCTACCTCGTATTCTTTTTTCACAAGCTCTTTTCCCTGCAATAGTAAATCAAGATAAGGACCAAATAAATCCCCTTCAGTAGAAACTTCTTTCCCTACTCCACAGACTTGTTGATGCTTGGCTTTGATCTCAAGGATTTTTTTATCTTGCTTCATGGCTAAAATAAAAAGCGGTTTCACGAATATTTTGAATATATAATTAGGAATGGAAACGTCTGTAGAAGAAATTAAAAATATTTTTGAACACTCTTCATTTATAGGGGATAGGAATCCATTAATCAGTAGCCGCCTCTTTCCTATTGTTTCAAATTCAATCTGAAATAAAGAGGGGTGAATAAAACGACCAAAGCTCTTATCTACCTGATGACCAAAACTTAGGATTTTATAAATCCATCCTTGTTGCTTAACCTCGTTGCAATAGGTAGCCTGTATTCTATCCTTGTCTATATGCATTTTAATATTGATAGGTTTTCTTTCGCCATCAGTTCTGATTAAACCACTATGAATAAAATGAGTATGCAGGGGATCTAGTGCATTTTCTACAACATCCTTTAAAGAACTTTGTACTAAAGTTGTAAAATGAAAGTTTTTTTCATTTTTTTTTATTGAAATATCAGGAATATTGCATTTAGCCTCTGTATTTAAACAAACCCATATTAATCCATATTTTTCCTCAGCTTTGTAAGCTTGAGCCCGATGAATCTCTTTAGAGGAGTAGCAATTTAGACCAGGGATTAAACGGCAAGTGCCATTACCATCAAAACGCCATCCGTGATAAGGACAAGTTATACATCCTTCTTTAACAGATCCTTTAGAAAGAGGAGCGCCTCTATGGGGACAACGGTCCGAAAGAACCTGAATGTCCCTATTAGCACGAAATAGAACTAACGGGGTTCCATTAAGCACTATTGCCCTGGGTTTTTTCCGAACTTTATGACTCCATTCAACCGGAAACCAGTGGTCCATCATACATTCTTTGAATAATTTATTTGATCCCATATTTATAATTTCTTATTTTTTAAGAAGATCGATATTGTGGGATTGATTGGATTAATGCAAGCTTTTTTACTTTTTGAAAGTTGTGCGATGTTTTATTGCTTGAGGTTTTTCTTAAAAATAATTATAGATAAATTTATGACTGATCATAAGGTATTTCGATTTAAATGGTGGGCATTACTAGGTGTGTCTTTATTAGCATTCACAGCCTTTCTAGATGCCACTATCGTAAATACAGCATTACCATTTATTCAAACCGCCCTAAAAGCAAATATTTTGCAACTTCAGTGGGTAGCAAATATCTTTACCATTATTTTGAGTATGACGATGATTGCTATTGGTAAATTTGCCGATCTATGGGGCAGAAGAAGAGTATTTTATTTTGGGGTGGTTATTTTTGCCATTGCAGCTTTAGGAGCTGGGCTAAGCCCAACTATAGATATGTTAATCTTATTTAGGGGGTTACAAGCTCTTGGTGCTTCAATTATTTTTATTGCTTCTGCTGCCTTGTTATCTGATGTCTTTCCCGAACACGAACTAGTGCGAGCCATTAGTATTTATGGAGGTGTTACTGGATTTGGGCTCATGATAGGTCCGTTTTTGGGTGGAATCCTGATTAGCTTCTTTGGTTGGAGATGGGTCTTTTGGATTAATCTTCCTCTTATTGCAGTAGGTCTAATCGCCTGTTCTTTTAGCCTACGTGGTCATCAGCAAGAAAAGCACTCAGTTAAAATCGACTATTTGGGTCTATTTCTCCTAATTTTTGGTCTTGGAGCTTTGATGTATGGCATCATTGCTGGAGCACAAAGCGGGTGGATTTCAATTTCGGCGTGGATATTTCTTGGAGCAGGAGTAGTAGCACTCATCCTCTTGGTCGTCTTTGATGAGTTTGGTAAAAATCCTCTTCTTGATCTTCATATTTTCAAAGAAAAACTTATTATCCTTGCAGCTTTTAGCTGCGCTCTTGCTGGAGTCGTTTCTACAGTCTTTATGTTTTTCGATCCTCTTTATTTGCGAATTCTCCGTAATTTATCACCCTTTCTTATCGGCCTTTTAATTGCAGTGATCCCAGCGGCACAAGCACTCATTTCATTTGTATTTACTCGATCAGTCAAATTATTTGGAGTCGCCAATCTTCTTATTTTTTCCATTTTTGCGGCCTTTTTGGCGGCCCTTTTTCATCGAATGATCCAATTAGAGACCCCCTTATTATTTCTGATACTTCCCTTTTTTCTTCTGGGTATTAATTGGGGGTTAAGTAACGCAGCAATGATTACAGCTGTTAATCAAGTTATTTCGTCTAGTAAAATTGGAGCAGCAATTGGAACTATTGCAACGATTTGGAATATTGTAGGATCCATTCTTTTGGCCGTAAGCACAGCAATCTTTCACACTGAAGAGATCAAAACTTCATTTTTACCAGCCTTTCATAGCGCAATTAACTTTAATATCGCTTTTGCCGCAATCATTCTATTTGTTTCAATTCTGGTACGCTTACGATTAAAAAGCTGAGAAAACATCTTGCTACTAAAGGTAAAAAACTCTAAAATGGTTGTATTATACAACTATCTGGTTTTTTATGAAAAATCTTTCAACCAAAGAAATCAATCTCTTAAGACACAATGCTAGAGACGTTGTAAGAGAACTTGGGCTTCTTAATGATGCCTATTTTGAAATTGGTGTGACACTTGCGGAACGTCATCTTCTCATTGAATTAAGCACTTGCACAACAGGTCCAACGATGGGGGAAATCGCGGAACGTTTATTGGTTGATAAGTCTACAGTGAGCAGATTGATCGAAAAAGCTATTAAAAAAGGGTATGTTAGGTGCGTTTTGGATGAAAAGGATAAAAGAAAGAGATTTCTTTATTTAACCGAGTTGGGGTTAAAAACTCTTAAAACATTTGAACCTATTGCTTTTAAGCAAACAAAAAAGGCTCTGTTAACCTTAAGCACAGAGGAGATTGACCTTGTTCATCAAGGAGTCTATCTATATGCAAAAGGGTTAAAAAACTCACGATTGCAAAACAAAGAGATTGTTTCATCAAAAAAGCAGGATGAAAAATCAAATCCAAAAAACTCCTCTAAAAATTTGCTAGAGATTCATAGGCAGTTGAGTGAGCGTGGATTTACACTAAGGCCATTTTGTGAGAAAGATGAACATTGTCTCTATGGGATATTTCGGGAGGTTGTTGATTCAGGCACGCAATTTCCTTATGAGAGCAACTCAGTCCAGGAGTTTTATCGGCAGTTTTTTACCACAGCATCTCATGTCTATGTATGCCATTGCTCTAATAATGAACTGATTGGTGGTTTTTATCTTAGACCAAATTTTTCAGGGAGGTCGGATCATATTGCAAATGCCGCTTTTATGATAAAATCCTCCTATCGGGGCCGGGGAATTGGTACCCTTCTTATCAATGCTTCATTAAAGATCGCTAAGGATTTAGGGTTTTTAGCCATGCAGTTTAATATGGTACTAAGTCAAAATATCACTGCGATCAAGCTTTATCAAAAGCTTGGTTTTAACATTATTGGTACCCTCCCAGAAGCTGTTCGAAATTCAGATGGAAGTTATCAAGATGGACATATTTTCTATCGAAAACTAACTGATTAAGGAGTGTTTTATGAAAGAAGAAAAAGAAATAGTTTCAAAAGAAGATACATTTGACAAACTAGAAATTCGCTTAGGAAGGGTTATAAGCGTCGAAGAAGAGCCTTTAGCTCCTAAAAAAGCCTATAAAATGACAATCGATTTTGGAAAATTCGGGATTAAAACTAGTGTAGGAAGATTTACGGGGCACTCACTCGAAGAGATCAAAGGTAAGCTTGTATTAGGTGTCTTGAACTTTTCCCCAAGACAGATGGGGGCTACTGTTTCAGATGTTTTGGTTTTAGGAGTGCAATTTCCAAAAGCAGATAGCGGCGAGGCCACATTTATTACCCCCTTTGCTGAAGCTAAAATTGGTGGAAAGCTCTTTTAAAAGCATCAATATGCATTCATCGCTTCTTGGAGTTCATTTACGAATCTTGCAACGTGGAATCCATCGCAAACTGCATGATGTACTTGAATAGAAATTGGAAGTAAAGTTTTACCATTTTCATGGAAATACTTACCTGTTGTGAAAATAGGAAGTAGATAGTTTGTTGCCTTTGGTATATTTAAGTTAAAACCTGTAAAGCTTACCCAGGGAATGCTTGAAATAGGGAAAATATTTTGCGGGGTATCTGGTTTTGCCATAAAGGCTTTGATTAGGCCGTACTTTCTTACATCTGATTCATAACGTTTGTAAAATTCGGGAAATGACCCAGTATATTCGGTCCAAAGGTTTGTAAATGTTTCGGTCGATTTTTGAAATATTGTATATGAGGGGTGAAGAAAATCATAAATTCCAACTCTACCGTCTTCATCAAACGCCATGCGAAATTCTTCATGATTATTTACCACCTTAGTGAGTAAATAGATCATTGCCGGGTAAAGTTTGATATCCTGGTCTTTTATTTCTTTAAGCATTGCAGTCAAATCTAGATTAAAGGTCATGCTATAGCTGCATGGGATTTGATTGAGGTAGAGTTCAAAATATTCTCTACGATTCCACTGAGAAATCTCTATGGGTTTAAAATGCATAGCCGGTATTTTTTTCATAGTTTTTTGTTCTATTAGTTGGAGGAACTATAGCAAAAGGTCTTGATGACAGCAAGATTTACTTCTTGATTTATTCATCATCTAAGGTGGATAATCACTTAAAACAAAGTATAGAAGCGATGGAAGATACTATGAGTCAAAAAATGATCCCCTATAGGGAGTTAATTGGTTTCTTTTGGATTTTTCTACAAAAGCAAAAATTAAGGTTTTGCTCCATTTTGATTCAAGATTGTCTAAATTGTATTGACATCATCCTTTGGCCATTTATCTTGAGATCGGTGATAGATATTTTTACGCAAAACGAAGTAAATCGCGCTTTAGCATGGCAGGCTCTTCAGGCGCCTATTATTTTTAGTGTTTGTTTTATTGTGTTCATTGAAATTAACTCTCGTACTATGGGACTTTTGATGGCAAAGGCTATTCCAAAACTTCAGGCAGATATCCGTATGACGATGTTTGCACATGTGCAAAAGCATTCTCCTTTATATTTCAATGAGCGATTTGTTGGTAGTTTGATAGGTAAAATTACCGATATGACCACGGCGGTAGAATCGATCCTTCAACAGTTGTTTTGGCCTATTATTTCCTCAGTTGCAGCCTCAATTATTGGATCGGCGTTTCTTTGGTTTGTCCATCCTGTCATTGCTGGAATTTTTCTTTCCTGGGTTTTTATTCATCTTTCCATCTGTTTATTTTTTAGCAAAAGATGTGATGTTTATGAACATCGTCATGCAAGCTCACGAACTAATCTTGTAGGCAAAATTGTCGATAGCTTGACTAACTATTTTACCGTAAATTTATTCTACCGCTTTAAGTATGAAAAAGATGCACTTTTGCCTTTTCAGGCTGAGGAAGAAAAAAGTAATATTTCTGCCAGAAGATATGTGGAGAAGATGCGTTGCGTGACCTCATTTTTCTTTACAACGATTTGCTTTTTAGGAATCAATGGATTCATCATCCATTTATGGCTTGATCATCAGATTACCACAGGCGAAGTTGCTCAAGTTTTTGGCACCATTTGGAATTTAGCAGCGATCATGTGGGCAGTTGGTGGTGCGTTACCATTATTTTTTCAATCGTTTGGAATTGCTAAACAAGCCTACTCTGTAATGCTTGATCCAGAGGATTTGGGTGATAAAGGGGGCGCTAAAGAGTTAAAGATTCAAACCGGTGAGATAGTTTTTGATAATGTCTCTTTCGGGTATGGGGAGAAAAAGCTTTTTTCCAATAAAAATGTCCATATCAAAGGTGGAGAAAAGGTGGGCTTGGTCGGCTATACTGGCGCTGGAAAATCCACATTTATCAACCTTGTTTTGCGATTTTTTCCTCTTCAGGGCGGTAAAATCTTGATAGATGGACAAAACATTGAAAATGTATCTCTTGAGTCATTACGGCGCAAAATCGCATTAATTCCTCAAGATCCTTCTCTCTTTCATAGAACTTTACGTGAAAATATAAGCTATGGAAAACTTAATGCGACAGAAGAAGAAATTTTTAAAGCAGCTACTCTTTCGCACTCAGATGAATTTATTAAAGGGGTTCCGGCTGGGTATGAGGCAAGGGTAGGGGAAAAGGGGGCAAAGTTATCAGGTGGGGAAAGACAAAGAATCGCCATTGCAAGAGCAATTTTGGCCGATGCTCCCATCCTTATTTTGGATGAGGCAACTTCTTCTTTGGATTCAGTAACAGAAAAATATATTCAAGATAGTTTGCAGGAATTAATGCAAAACAGAACCTCTATTGTGATCGCCCATCGCCTTTCAACCCTCTCTTACATGGACCGTATTCTAGTATTTGATAAAGGCAAGATTGTAGAGGAGGGGACACACTCATCTTTGATGAGCCAAAATGGCTTATATACAAAGATGTGGAATATGCAAGTGGGTGGATTTTTACCAAATTAAATATATACTCGTTGCAGCTGAATCTGAGAATTTTGACGGCGTCGGCTTTGCATCAAAATTTTAGCCTTCGCTTTAAATATATAAGTGGTTAATAATTAACGTGATAAAACTCATATAAAAAAATATTATGAAAATAACTTGATAATAATCTCATAACTAATCATAATATAAAGTATTATGAGTACAAGAGAGATAAAAAAATCCTTTTTTTCAGATACTTCCCAGATGGGTAGGGTATCATCTTCTTTTAGTTTTCAAAATTCCATCTTAATTCTTTCTATTTCTCTACTTCGCCTCTAGGCGAATAATATTATCTTTTTTCTATACATTTTTTAAGTTTAACGGGCCCAGATTACAAAGTTAGTCTTGAGCTATCAATTTTAATATAATAATTAATAAGGAGTTATTTTATGACAACATCAACGTCAACAAATCCGCCATCCCAAGAAGGGTTTTGGCAATCATTAAAAACCTATGCAGTGCCACCAGTTGCAGCTTCTCTTGCAGTGGTTCCTGCCTATTTTGACTTGGTCGCAAAAAACGCGATGCAAATGGGAAAAACACCTGTGAGTATGAGTTTAAGTGAGGCTGTAAAAGGGGGCGTTTGTCTTGCCCCGTCCACTGGAGTTTTGGTTGGATCTCAAATGGTTTTACAGCCTTTGGTGGAACAAGCCCTTACTGACATGTTCCCTCATTTTTTTACAGGGGATTCAATGGCCGCTAAAGCGTCATTGACTTTAGGTGCATCAGCAGCCGTTGGGGTGCTTTCTTCCCCTTTTGTAGCAGTTTTTAACGGTCAATCAATGAATCCACCTTTGGGGGTTAAAAAGACTTTATCTACGCTATCTTTTAAGAAGGCTTCAGCAATCACACTTCAAGAGACAGGCTTTGTGGTAGGAATTGCAGCAGCAGATGTTGTATCTGCACCAATGAAGCAAATGCTTGGCGATCACAAAAGTGTAGAATACTTAGCAGCAGCTGTTTCTGGAGCACTTGGAAGTCTTGCCGGTCATCCCGGCAATACAGCCTTGACCA
Organism: Chlamydia trachomatis; assembly: GCA_945877885.1. Classification (GTDB taxonomy): domain Bacteria; phylum Chlamydiota; class Chlamydiia; order Chlamydiales; family 2-12-FULL-49-11; genus JAJACQ01. The sequence goes on along the minus strand of CAMCSI010000017.1, from coordinate 1,864 downwards.
GATGGCAAAATGGGTTGGAGGTAGATAATGTAAGACAACTAGGCTTAGGCTCATTTAGAAGGGCAAGGGCCCTTTCTACATTTTCTGTCTGCTACAAATTTGTAAAGGAAGTTTTTAATTCCACATTTGAAAGTAAGAAATAAGGGATTTTTTTACAACCCACGTTAATATTCGTGGGTTGTAACTTAAATAAGTTGAAGCTGTTTTAGTTTTTCAACACATCGAGATAAATGTGGATCAGATATGGAAAAGGGATAGCAAATGTTGCTTTAGCATTCATTATTAGAATATAAAAGTTGACTCATTGTCCTTTTGTATGCTATATTTTATAAAAAATTTGTAAAGAATTGGGTTGGACTCACAATGTTAATGAAAAATTTTAGTATAACTTTTATTACCATCACTTTTGTAATAAGTAATTGTTTAATGGCTTCGGAAATAATCACAAAGCAAAGTCAGATAGAGATATCTGATAGAGAATTAGACGGATTAGATGAAATGGTGGAGAAAGCGATGGATCTTTTTTCCATCCCTGGAGTTTCGATTGGTATCATCATTGATGGGGAAATCGTGCTTACTAAGGGGTATGGTTTTGCTGATAAAGCGAAGGGTTTAAAAGTGAATGAAAATACACTTTTTGGTATTGGTAGTTGCACTAACGCCTTTACAACACATGTTTTAGGTCAGCTAGCCGATGAAGGTAAGATTTCATTCGATGATCCTGTAGTTAAATACATTCCAGAATTTCGTTTAATGGATGAATATGCCACCTCTCATATCACTATTAATGATTTAGTTACGCATATGTCAGGATTACCCAGCCACGATCTTCTTTGGTATAATGAAGAGTTTTCTAGAGCTGATCTATTGGAGCGACTCCCCCACCTTGATTCTACTGAGGATTTCAAAGAGGAATTTCAACATAATAAGTTGATGTATGCGGTGGCAGGTCTTGTGATAGAAAGGGTTACTGAAATGAGTTGGGAGGAGGCGGTTCGGACGAGAATTTTCATTCCACTTGGGATGAATGAGTCAAATTTTTCTGTTATGGATTCTCAAAAAACAGACAATTATGCTTTGCCGTATACTATTAAAAATAATACTCTTCAATCAATTCCTTTTCATAATATGGAAAGTGTAGGTCCTGCTGGATCTATTAATTCAAATGTAGTGGATATGGCTAAATGGGTACAATTGCAGCTTTGCGATGGATCTTTTGATGGAAAGGAACTTCTTAATAGCAAAACTCTCAATGCTATGCATACCTCACAGGTAGCTTTTAGTGATAGTTTTGGGTATGCTCTTGGCTGGTATGCAGGAATGTATAAAGAAAAGTATCTCGTAGGACATGATGGGGATATTCAAGGATTTACATCTTTCACAGGATTTTTACCTAAAGAGAAAATGGGGGTGATTGTCTTATCAAACTCTACTGGTGATATTGATATTATTCAAAGTCTATTTAGAGCTATTATTGATTGTATTTTAGGAGAAGAGCTTAGTGATGATTGGATGGCTTTAATAGAGAATGATAGAAAATATTACGCTGAATTAAATGAAAAAAATGAAGAGATTGAAGTGTTCCCGTCGACTGCCTACCCTGTAAATGATTATATTGGAGAGTTTTATCACCCTGGTTACGGAAATCTCCAAGTGGAGATAGAAGAAGGTGCTCTTATGATAAAATATGGATCCCTTTCACTAGTTCTTTCTCACTTCTGGTATGATCATTTTATTGGATCTTGGACATTCTCTCTGAATAATAAATTTGGATGCTATTTTAAAAGAGATTCAGCCGGGCAAATAGTAGGTTTTTACGTTCCTATGGAGCCTTCGCTAGATCCGATTGTATTTAAGAAACAAT
>CAMCSI010000016.1 GCA_945877885.1 Chlamydia trachomatis | reverse complement strand
TGTAAAATTTAAAATATCTATTTTTATCTTTTACTTTTATTTTTGCAACAAAAATTTTCATTTATCTAAATATTTTCTTTTTGTTTCCGACCATTCTTCGAAAAAAACCTCTTTATCGTTTTAGGAAAGTTGTATAGAATAACATCTTGGAATCTAATAAAAAAAGGAACAGTTATGTCTAAGGGTAAAATTTCTGAAAAAGAGATCGTAAAAGTAAAAGCTGGTTTAAAACAAGACCCTTCATTTTGTTTAGCAAGAAATGCTCTAACAAGGGGAAATCTTCATGATGTTGCTATGAATTGGGAGCGTTTTTCTCTTATCGATCACACTTTTTCTGAAAAAGTTACCCCTGAAATTAAAGCCACCAATCAACATAAAAGTGGTAGATGTTGGCTTTTTGCCGCATTGAATTTAATGCGCATTCCATTTGCTAAAAAGCATAAGCTAGAGGAGTTTGAATTTTCCCAAAGTTATCTGTTTTTTTGGGATAAATTAGAAAAATCCAATTACTTTTTAGAAAGTATCATCAAAACGGCAGAGGAACCTTTTGATGGAAGGCTTGTCTCCCATTTATTGAAAGATCCCCTTTCAGACGGTGGTCAGTGGGATATGCTTGTCAACATCATTAATAAGTATGGTCTTGTTCCAAAATCTGTCTACCCAGATAGTGAAGCGTCCCTTAATTCTTCCTCTATTAACTACATCCTTACTCTAAAACTTAGAGAGTGGGCAGAAACTCTTAGAGCAATTAAAAGTAAAAAAGATAATGAGAAGAATCTTGAATCTGCAAAATCTCAAATGATGAATGAAGCCTATAGAATTATGGCTACTCATTTTGGGGAGCCTCCTACAAAATTTGATTGGGAATATGTGGATAAGGATAAAAAATTTCATTCAGTAAGAGATCTTACTCCAAAAGCCTTTTTTACTGAGCATGTTAACTTCCCACTAAATGATATGGTTTGTTTGGTAGATAGCCCAAGAAGCAGCACACCTTATGGAAGGGCTTATACGGTAAAATATCTTGGTAATGTAGTGGAAGGTCAAATTGTAAGGTATTTAAATGTCACCATTGATGTGATGAAAAAAGCGGCAACCACCTCTTTAAAAGATAATACTGCAGTTTGGTTTGGTTGTGATGTAGGAAAGTTTTTCCACAGAGATCTTGGAATCATGGATTCTGAACTTTATCAGTATGAACATCTATATAACACTACCTTTAAGCTAGATAAAGCTAATCGAATGAATTATGGCGAAAGTAAGATGACTCATGCGATGCTTTTTACAGCGGTAAATCTTGTAAATGGGGAGCCTAATCGCTGGCGTGTTGAAAATAGCTGGGGAGATAAAGGCGGTGATAAAGGGTATTTCATCATGACAGATAAGTGGTTTGATGAATACATGTTTGAAGTGGCCATTCATAAAAAATACCTAACAAAAGCTATTTATGAAGCCTATCACTCAAAACCTTTAGAGCTTGAACCTTGGGATCCATTGGGCGCACTTGCTCATTAGATTTTCTTTTTATCTTTTTTCTTAAGTGTTTCTTTTTTGTAAATATTCACTTTGTGCATAGTACCCTCTTTACTAAGGGGGTAAAAAAGAAGTTTTTGTTCTTTATAGTTTACTTCATGAGCTCCAAAGGAGGTATGAACTTCAAACCCTTTACCAAAATGAATCGATGGAAGAAAAATCTCTAGTGGATATTTATTTTCGATATCGTGCTCGAAGGTGCAGGAAAAAAAGCCATCTTCCCCGTTAAAAGAATAACTTATGAGCGAGCCCGGCACCTTGACTGGATAGGGTCTTACAATTGCCTCTTTACCTCGTACGCCTGCATATGGATCATCCTCAGATTTCACTTGATCTAAGCTAAAGATAGAAAAGTCTTCGTTGTTCCAAAGATCGCCTTTTTCATTTGAATTGACAGAGGTATAATTCCAAAGAATGCAAGAGACCATCGCTCGTTCTACTGCTCGAAAAGATCTCTCAAGCCCCTCTTTTTGTTTTTTAAAATTTCCGCTTCTATAAGCCCTTTTTCTATTCAAATCAAAAGGGATGCCAAATTCACTTAAAAGAAATGGAATCTTACCTGAGGCGCGTTGAACAAGTTTTACCAAGCGAGAAATCTGCATAGACAAATGCTTCTGCACATAATGTGGCAAACTAACCTTAATTTTGTGGGTAAGCATATCTACAGAGATGAAATTCCATACCTTTCTCATCGATATCACAAATGCATCATACCAATGACCTGAAAATCCAATTTTATAAGGAAGATGCAATAGTTTAGGGATTGGGTGACCTGTAGCGTGTTCAATAAAGCAAATTTTCCCCGGATCAATGTGTGAGAGCTTTTCACAAACGCTTTTAATAAAAGGGAGATAGAAATCTTCATTTGCTCGATGTGTGGCAAAATAATTCTTTCTTAAGAGAGTAGGCTTGTCATGTTTATCATAGCCCCAAACTCCATATTTTTTCCAAAGACATACTCCATCTTTCCAAACACTTTTACCTTCTGGATCGTATATAATTTTATGAGTACTTTTAATGCGTAATAACCGTTTCTCAAAGATATCAATTTCCTGAACTACCCCTTCAGCAAGAGCAAAACCCTGCAATGGCAGCGGTGATGGTCCAAGGCGAAATAATCCATGGTATTTGGATAAATCTTTACAGCTAATATACCCAAGGTGGGGCTCGTTCATGATATCAAACCCAATAATGTGCGAATGTCTTTTTAACTTCTTTGCACAAAGAGTGATGGCATCCATATAATGGTTTTGTAAATAATCTTGCACAGCTATCCCATCGATAGTAAAATCAGGGGCAAAAACATTACCGCCAAAAAACAGGGTATACATGGTTTTTGCAGCATATCTATCTGCATTTGTCGCCCAAAACAGATGTCCAAGAGGGTAAATAGTTTTTTTTCTGTGGCTTATAGAGGCAAGGGTTGGTTCAAAGTGATCAATCAAAAGACCTAGTTTTTCCAAAGTCCAAAGGGGTGCACCAGAGCCTCCTGTAAAACGTGACCAAACATCTTGATGAAAATCAATCAGAACAAAAAAGCCATATTTTTTTATAAGTGTTACGATTTCATCTAAATACTCTAAATAGGCAAGATCATAAACACCTGGTTCATTAGGGCAAATAGCTTCCCAGGGAACCACCCACCTTAGTAAATTAAATCCCAAGTATTTTAACCTAGCCAAATGAATAGGTGCATCAGCAATTGGAAAAGGGGTATTTACAAAAGATATTTTTCGGTTTTTATCAGATTCTAAATGAGCGGTGTCGGTAAGCGGAATCTTTGCTGCAATATTAATCCCCCTAAAAGTCACCTCTCTTCCGTTTTCATCGATAAACTTATCTTTTTTTACATGAATTTCTTCAAAGGATGGGTTGTTTTTGTAATAATCTTGGATGGATAAGAAACTCTCTTTAGAACTGATTGACTCAATCCCAAGCTCCCCTACTTCACGTTTGATTAATTTATTGCGGGGGAAAAATGCCAAAAAAACCTCATGTTACTCTCTCTCTAACACGATTTACAAGGACTATTCAATAGATATTTACTTTCCAAATGAATCTATTAGTAATTACCCCTGCCACCCACACTGAAAATGCTCCCCAAAAAAGAGCTGAAAAGGATTGAAAGTGTACCCCATAGGATAGGATGGAAGCTAAATAGAAAGTGAAAAAGTTAATCACCAAGGTAAATAAACCAAGAGTTAAGATGGTAATTGGCAAAGTGATCAGGGTGAGAATAGGTCTAATGACCGCATTTACAGCACTTAAAATCACGGCAAAGAAAAAAGCATCCACCTCGTTTTCAATCACAAATCCAGGAACCTGTTTTCCTATTAAAATCACCACTATCAGAGTGATAAAAAACCGAAACAAAAGAAACATAGATCACATCCTTTCGATAGCATTTTTTAACTCCACAAAATTTGGAGCTATTTCTATTTTATCTGTAAGCTCTGAGTAGACCACCTTATCTGACTCATCTAATAACACAATACTTCTAGCCAACAGTCCGTCTAAAGGTCCTGATTTAATCAAAACACCGTAATTTCTTGCAAAATTTGAAGTTGACCGAATGTCTGATAGGGTAATAATGTTATTTAGCCCAGCCTCTTTACAAAATCTCTTCTGCGCAAATGGAAGATCTTTTGAGACAATTATAAAAAGCATGGATGGATAATGAATCGCTAATTTGTTAATTTCTCTTGATTCCATACTACAAACTTCTGTATCAACACTTGGAACAGTTGCAATCACTTTCTTCTTCCCAGTAAAGCTCTTTAATGTTTTACATGATAAATCTATGCTAGAGAGTGAAAAATCTGGTGCTAGCTCCTTAGGTTTTAAGAAACTTCCCTCTAATTTTACCACTTCCCCTTTCAAAGTTGTTCCGGCCAAAATGATCTCCTTTTAATAATGAGTATATACATTTTATTTTCCATATCAAGCTTTGATTTCTTCTTATAGTATTTTATAGCTATTATATAAAGATATTGTTAAAATTTAAAAATTATTTAACAAAGAGATGTTATATGAAATCTTTAAAGACATATCTTTCCAAAGCTGAATATATTATGATTGTTAATCGCATCCTAAAAAAAGCCGGTCAGGAGGAAAATGCAACTAAATATCGGGGAGTGAAAATACCAACGATTAATTTTAGAAATAATTTCACAAAAGCTATCAAAGATTTAAAAGCGATTAATATTTCCCCACTAGATGATTCTTTAGGCAAGGAAAAAGCCCTTGCTGTTGCAAAGATTACCAATAACGTATCTCAAAAACAGGATTTACACTTTTTACATTTTGGAATTATTTATTACTCAGCAAGAAATGAAGAAAACAAAACCGTGCAAGGTTGGAAAATTCCCAAAATCATTGGAATTACTAAACAGCTAGAGTATGTACGAAAGCAACCTGAAATTGAATCCAACGGGGAATTTATCGCTAAATTTTCTAAGCTAAAACCCTAACTCTATTTTTTTCCGCCGCCACCACCGCCCTCTTCTGGGGCATCAATTCGTTGAGAGCGTTGTAGCTCATCCAGATTCACTCCCCTTTCTATCAAAAAATCTTGCAGCTGAGGGGATAACTTACCCAATGAAATTTTATTATTTTCTAATTGAATTTCAACGCAGCTTTGCAATCTTATCAGGAACTCTGGTAGATTAGTCAGTAAGTTACCACTAAGATTAAGGCGCTCAAGATTTCTCAAAAATATTAGTTCTAAAGGGAAAATTCTCAATTCTTTATTACTTAAATCTAAAGTTGTAACATCAGAAAGATACAACGCACCGGCAACAATTCCTTCAAACCATGATCTTCCTTCTTTTAAGCCTTGAGGAATCGGAAAATTATGTGGCGCCCCACGCAAATTTTGAGCAACTATTTTCGAAGAATGACCTAATTTCTGTCTTAAATCTTGAAGTATTTTGCTTGAGTCTTTTCGTTCTAATAGATTATAGACATCACCCATAGAAGGCTCTGCACCTAATAATTGTCTGGTAAGAGGATATATATCGAAAAGCATTTCTTGAAACATCTTATTCACAAGTGCAGACTCTATATAAAGGTTTTTATCCTTATTTACAGGGGTTAGAGCTGTTAAACTCAAATCACTTAGGCGATGCCTTATATCGGTATTTTCTTTTACAAACTTTCGAAGGATAACAACCATGTTATTAAGATGGGCGGTTGTTGCCTCTCTTGAAAGTGAATGCATTTCACCTGGGCAAAAAGCAGCAATTCTTCCAAGTAGGTGGGAGTCTAGATGAAACACTGCCGGCCGTCTTTCTAAGTTTAATCTGGTAGTATCAGGTGAGGTAACGTTAGTAATATTTTCCATAAAAAAATCCTTTTTTATTAATAATACATTAATTATAGCATAATTAACATTGAATTGATATTTTAATATCTTATTTGTAAGTGTTTTTTAGAAATGTCCCCTTTTAGTATCATAAAGGGTAGAAAGTACCCGGGGGAGGGTTAACCGTGGCAATCTAGTATTTACTTGATTATGAATAAGTTAAGTGATTAATAGTAGTGCTGAGGCTAAATACTCTGCCCTCTCCAAGTTCAAGTTTTTTATTATATTTGACTTATAATTAGTCAATGTTCATAATTATGACCAATTATGAATTTTTAGTGTCTTTTTTCGGAAAGACACTTCGGGGGGTATGTTTTAGCCCTTTATGTACCCCCCATTTTTTACCCTAACTATAATACTCTTTATATTCTGGATTCCAAATAGTTAAATCTAATTTTTGAATGATTTCTTCTTCGCTCATTTGAGGAACTATTTTTTTAGTCACAGCATATTTTGCAATTTCTAAAGCAATAGATTTAGAAGCCCCCTTAAGATTTTCAAATTTAGGAAACAAAAGTGGTGGAGAAATTCTTGACAACGTTTCCCCTGCAATATAGAAAAATTCTTCGGGGATCGTTTTAATGGAAAAAGCTGTAGTAAAGAGTCCAATTCCAGGAAAAATATAGACGTTATTACACTGACCAATATGGTATGTTTTACCACAATAATTCACATCTTTAAACGCAGTACCGGTGGCCACAATTGCCTTCCCTTTTGTTGCGTTAATGATCATTTCTGGGGTTCCTTCAGCTTTAGTATCCGGATTTGAAAGAGGAAAAACAATTGGACAGTCTGTGTTTTTAAGCATTAACTTCATCGTTTGTTCTGTAAACGCATTAGGCCTTGCTGAAGCGCCAATTAATATTGTAATCTCATAATGTTTTATTACATCATCAAGTTGTATAACTTCATCCAGTCCAGAGGGCTTATCTTTTGCAAAAAACTTATGTTCCTCTCTAATCTTATCTTGATTTTTATAGGTAAGTCCATTTTTATCAATAATATGGATCATATTTCGTGCAATTTTTTCCGACACTTTATTGTGTAAAAGATAGCGATAAATCATATGAGCCACACCAAGACCCGCTGCCCCGCCGCCAAAAATGGCAATTTTTTCATTTTTAAGCTCTGACTCTTTCATCTTTAGGGCTGTTAATAGTCCAGCAAGAACTACCCCTGCTGTTCCTTGAATATCATCATTAAATGAAAGGATGTTGTCTTTATAGCGATCCAAAACCTTTTGGGCATGAATTCCTAAAAGATCCTCCCACTGAAGCATCGCCATAGGAAAGACTTTTTTTACCGCAGCAACAAAAGCGTCCATAAATTCAAAGTACTCATCCCCTGTCATTCTATTTTCTCGTCTACCAAGATATAAAGGATCTTTTAAAAGAGCCTCATTATCCGTACCTACATCTAAGAAAACCGGAAGAACTTTGGTAGGGTGAATACCACCAAAAAGAGTATAAAGAGAAGTCTTGCCAATTGGAATGGTCATACCCCCAACACCAACATCGCCTAATCCTAAAATCCTCCCCCCATCTGTAGCAACTATCACCCGAATATCCTCTTCTTCAAAGTTTTTGAGTATATTTTCTATCTCATCTTTCTTATCATAAGGAATATACAAACCTCGGCTGTAATGATACTGAAGACTGAAGTTAAGGGCCGCCTCGCCTACTACTGGGGTATAGATAAAAGGCAATGTTTCATAAACATGGTCATTACAAAATCGAAAAAATAAGGTCTCATTTCTATTTTGTAAATCTGTTAGAAAGTTATATTTAGAGATATCATCCTTGCACTGTTGAAAATTTGCCCACCTTCTTTGCAATTGTTGATCCATGGAAGAAACACTTGGAGGTAAAAGTCCCTCAAGCTCAAACTCTTGTCTCTCTTTTTCGGTAAAAGCAGACCCTTTATTTAAAATGGAATGCCCTAGTAATGACTTTCCCTTTTTTGAGACTTTAATTCTATGTGGCTTAGAATGTTCCATTTATCCTCTTCTTTATAGGCATGACTATCCATAAAATAAAGTTTCAATCAATAAAAATGTGTAAATAAATAGGAATTTATCTTATCCTATTTGCCTAAAAATTATGGCTATTTCAACTATTTTACATCTTCAACCCCAAAACCTTTCAACAGATGAAGGTGGGACAGCAGCTTCCCCCGCTAGACAAAGATGGGGAAATGCAAGAGTCACGGATAGAAATAAACTCTATTTAGGCACCTCAATCAGTGTATTATCAGAGCTTCAAGAAAAAGTCACTAGACTTGGAGGGGATGCAAGATTTCTACCTAATGATCCCGATTTTTATACACCTTATCCTCAGGATATAATGGATGCAGCTATAGATGGCTTGAAAATTACAAGAAAGCCTGCCCACCCTCTAAATAAAATACATGATGCTTGTAGAAGATTTTTATCAGCAAAGTTTGCTGGTAATAACGCTTTAGATAAATTTAAATATGTAAAAGTTGCTGATAACCTTGCTTTAGGTGCTTCACAATCTGAAGTTTATGACGGTTTTTTAGAGAAAAATCAAATTGAAAAGTGTTTAAAATCAATAGTTTCACCTGATCAACTTGCTAATTTCACATTTACCCCCATCTCTTGTGGAAATATGTTAAAGCTCACTGATCAACATGGAAATAAGGTTCTTGCAGTTGGTGAATATAGCATCGAAAATGAATTTATTATTCAAACATTAAGCTTAGAGGCAGAATTAATTGATCAAAGATTAACAGAAGAGGAAGCTTATAATGAACTTAAGCAAGATGTCATTAATTTTTTAAGGTACACATATAAAATTAGAAAAAACGATAAAATAGTCCTACTTCCACAAAACTCTTATCACCTTGACCTAGACATATGTTCTCCAAGACCTGGCTATGTTGTAGTAGGTTCCTATGACTCTGTCCTTGCTGCAGATTCAGAAAACCTAGAGCGTTATCAACTGCTTGCGGTAGAAAAAACAGAATTAATTAAAAAATCAATAAGAATGCCGGGAGCCCCCTTAAATCTTACCGATACAAAAAAAGTATTAGCGATAAAGCAAGAAATACTAGATCAAATGGCCTTAAAGCTAGAGCAAAGTGACCTAAAAGTAATAAGGGTGCTTGGCAACTTACCACTTTCTGGTATAACAGATTTTATTTCATCTGATGTAAAGAAAAGTTATTGTAAGTCAGATTATTACGAAACATTTAACTTTTTAAATGGAGTATCCATGAAAGCTAAAGATGGAACCTATCATTACTTTTGTTTCGGATCGTATGAAGAATTAAAAAGCGAGCAGTTGTCATTTAAAGCGGCTTTAACGGAAATTGGTGTAAAATGTCATTTCATAGGAAAAAATAACCCATATCAAAATCATGTCTATTTACAAGTAGACGGAGCAGGGCCACATTGTATGACAAGTATTGTGAGTGAATAAACAATCAAGTCAATAGCCAAATTTATGGTGTAAAAATGATAGGTTTAAAGGATTAGTCGCCTCTATAAAGACAATGAGCGACTGCTCTAGATAGACCGGGATATTATCTTTGTGGAATGAAAAGTACAATTCTAAAGATCTTTCTCCGTTTTTATAAATACTCATTTTAGGGCTATAAGAGACATAATCTAGTACAAAATACAGGTTTGGGTTGTCAGGGTGAATTGCAATAGCCTTAAGGGCTTCCCCTCTTTTGATTTTATATGCCTCTTCTTCCGAAACGCTCACTTTAATCATTGATGGGTGCTCTTTAACTAAAGTTACACCACATAAGCCTTTGCTACTTAAAAACTCCCCTTCTGCTACAGAAATTTTTGCAACACGAGCTATCATTGGTGACTTAACAAGTGAACTTTCAAGCTTTAGTGCACTTAATTTTAAGGCTGCCTTTTTCTCCTCTATCTCATGTAAATAGATATCCTCCTCTTCAGAGCTCATATCAGCCTTTAAATCATCGTATTCAGCTTGCGCCTTTTCTAAGGACTTTTCTGTAATTTGTAAGAATAGATTCTTCTCATCGGTTTCAATAGAGCTCACTGCTGTTTTTTCTAATAAAGTTTGGAAAATTTGCGCCTCTTTTTCTTGACCTGATTTTTTTAATGCAATCTCCTCTATCTCCTTTTGTTTGCTTAAAAGAGCATAAGTCGATGGGCCTTTGCGGCGAAATTCAAGCTGGGCAATAGATTTATCAAGCCGAGCCTCACATTCCTTAATTTCAACATAGATGGCATTGTCTTTGATTTTGAATAAGGGGGCGTTTTCTGTGACCATTTCTCCCAAACCAACAAAAACCTTTTCCACCACACCCTCAATAGGGTTTGTGATTTTTATATAACCTGTAGCAGGAACAACGATACCTTCGGATTGTACATAGGACTTATAGGGGATAGTAAAAGTTTTAGGGTAAACTTCACGCTGCTCAATCGGCCCATTATCACAAAAAAGATCTTCCATAATCTCAGTTTTTGATCTTTTCATCGCAATAATGTATGTCATAAAACAAACAAGCAGTACCCAAGAGCCAATCGATAGTGTCAATAACCCTTTCTTTAACATATTTCACCCCAAAAAATAGACAGTCTATTTTTTAACAGTAAAGGCTATGGATGTTTTTATCAAATAATTTATTTATTCAATGTTGGTTTTTTATTTTCGATGGTGGAAAAGTATTCTTTCATAGAAATTACTGAATAAATCCAAACAGCAAAAACACATATAACTGAAATAGATAACAGCTGAATGATGTTTTGTCCATAAAAATAGGTCAGACTTAAAATAAGCAAGGATACAATTGTCTTTGAACTTCTGTAGGCAAACACATCAATAATTGCCTTTGCCTGGAATTTTTCTTCCACAGAAAGAGGTATATAAAGCATTTCCTTGGCAATACCAAAAATTGAATAGTCCAAAGACTTAATGGCTCCAAAACCTGCACAAATCACATTAAATCGTGGGTAAATAAAGAACATAAAAGCATTACTCATTAATAGTAATGGAATCATCAGATGAGTGGCTCTAATACCTATCACCTTTAATAGGAAAATACTGCCGAAAAATTGTAAAAACACATTAATGGTGTTTACAAATCCAAACAATCTACCCATAAACTCTGTTCGTAAATCAAGCTCAGGAAATGTCTCTTTTAAATAGATGCTAAATTGATAATCTAAAATGGTAGAGGAAACCTGCATTCCAAGTACTATAATAAGAATAAACCTAAGTAGTTTAGAGTTTTTTATAAGCGTTAAACCATGACTCATATTACCCGTTTTCATGCTCATAGAGATATTTTGAGAATTAGTAATATCTTTTCTACTGTTGATTGCCGTTGAATAAGCAAAAAAGGTAATGAAATAAAAAGGTAAGGCGGCAAGTAATAGCTTTTCTGTCCCAAAGGTAGTGGCAAAAAAGCTCGGCACCATACTTCCTAACACCGATCCTAAGCCACCAAGGCCATAGAAAAAGCCATAAATATACTTAGCTTTTGATAATTGTACTGTAGAATTAATCACAGACCACAATTTGTGAAACATGAAAATAATAAATATATCCTTCCATAAATAAAGGATAAATGGCAATGTTTTGTGCCCCTTCAAATTAAAGGCGCAGTAGAGGATGAATAAGATGGCCGAACCAAGCACTAATCCCATCATTTTCTTAGCCCCTAATCTTGGAATATATCTGTTATATAAGAGCACTACGGCAAAATTTAAGGGTAATGAGACAAGCCATGCATAAGGTAAAATTTTAGGGCCGTACACCCCTAAAAATACAGAAGCACTTACAGATCTAGTAATTGCAGCCTCGGCGGTTATTGCAAAACTACAAAGCATCATACAAACAATAAAAATTTTTTCGGCTCGACTATAGCTTCTATACTCAGTAAGTATTTTTTTTAAAAAAAGAATTTGCATGCATTTCCAGAATAAGCTTGAATATAACATAACACTTACCCCATTTAATGAGGAAGAGTAAATTTTTTACTTTATTTTTGTTTTTTTAAATTAAACGTTAAGAAATGTACATTAAATTGTAATTAATGTAATCTATTGCTTTAAAAACAAACCAAATGGGTTATATGACTCTAAGTACAACAGCAACCCCAGAGGAATATTTTGTTGCAGTGATGGCCAAGCTACCCTTGTGGAGTGCTACTATCATAGCTGAAGTGATTTCAGATTCTGTAATACTTGGCTTATATACTAAAGAATTTTTAACATTTGCAGCAAAAATATTTCAAGAAAAGATAAAGTCTGCCTCAGTTAAGGATGTGGAATTGGTCACTGATGCATTAAGTTCTATAGGCGAGGTGTTTAAATCTACGATCACTGAAATAAACAACAAAGCCCCAAAGAGCTAGCAGTGTAAGTAAAAAATACCTAAGATCTATTTTATATCCATATAATAGGAAAAGTAGCAAAGAAACGATCGCTTTTGAGCCCCTATAGGCAAAAATATCTATGATTGATTTTGCCTGAAATTTTTCCTCTATTGTTAATGGTATATACAAAAGAGCTGTGACAATGCCAAAAAGAGAATAGTCATAGCATTTGATCAATCCATAGTTAAAAGTCATGAAATTAAAGTAATTGCTTAAAAAACCCATACAAAGTCCAGCAAAAAGCGTCATCGGGATCATCAAATACACTCCCATCACCCCTACTGTTTTAATGAGGATATACCCTCCAAAAAATTGGATAAGGACATTAATAGAGTTTACTACACCTAAGATTTTCCCCATATAAGCAGTGCGTAGATCAAGACTTTCAAAGCTCTCTTTTACAAATAGACCAAACTGATACTCCATAACCGTAGCAGATACTTGCATAGCTACCACAATAAATAAGATAAACTTTAAAAGTGTTGATCCTTTGATAAGATTTAACCCATATTTCATGTTTCCTCTTTCTATCGTAAGAGAAATTGACTCCTGGGATTTCATTTCACTTCGAATGGATACTCCTTTTTTAAAACAAAAAAAAGTCATCATATACAAAGGTAAAGTTAGAAGAAGTAAAGCTGCACTACCGATAGAAACAGCATACATTCCCGCTGCAAAACTTCCAGCAACTGATCCGAGCCCCCCTACTCCAAAAAAGATCCCATAAAGGTATTTTGCTTTCTCAAAAGTGATGGTTGAATGAATCACTGACCAAAGATTATGGAGCATAAACATGATAAAGACCTCTTTCCATAGATAAAGAAGAAAAGCAAGAGGGGCAATCAATTGTAAAAAATAATAACAAAACAGATTAAAAAGGATGGTAAAAAGGAGAACAACCCCCATAATAGCGGTACATCCATAGTTTGCAATATTTTTATTGTATAAGTAGACAATAAAAAAATTTAAGGGTAGCGACGCTATCCAAGCGTAAGGGTAACTTTCAGGGCCGTAGGTATGGATAAAAAAGGAGGTAGAAACACTTTTTGTGATTGCAGCCTCAGCGCAGATCATAAATCCACAAATGAGCAGGTAAAAAATAAAGGTTTTTTCTTTCAGGGAATAGTGATCAAGACTCTTGGCTACTTTTGTAAATCTCATCTTCTTTCTTCTCAAAAAAATCTTTATGCTCAGGGGCAACAAACACCCAATTGCTCATATTCACAGGAATATTCACCTCTGAAATTTGATCTGCCGAAGCGATCATACCATTTTTTTGCAATACTGGAAATGAGAAGAATTTTCTATCTTTACCTATGGAATTTTCTTCAAAAAACACCCACGAGGAATCCTCTTTTACAAATTCTTTGTATTTCTTAAGAGTTTCGCTATCAATTGCTTTTGCCTTATAACGCTTTTCTTGATCCATCAAACATAGCGCTTCTTCATGAAGTTTATGTCCTTTATCTGCATAAGCCTTATACACTTCTGCAAGCACTTCAAAGTCATTGGTTTTAACATAATCATCTACACTTGCTGTGATGTCTACACCTTCATAGAATTTAAAAATAAATCGGGCAAAATGGAAGCTATACGATTTGATATTTGCATACTGATAAAGCCGTTTA
>CAMCSI010000015.1 GCA_945877885.1 Chlamydia trachomatis | reverse complement strand
AGTAAGTTATGTTTGCAATTCCAAACCCATGGGAAATAATACCGAGTCATTTTAAACAAAGTGATCGTTTGCTAAAAGAGTCACATGATGTGTTGCAAGATAAGGATATCAATTGCTTTCTTCGAACACTCGAAGGTGTGATGATGACTATTCAAGCAGTTGTAATTCGTATATTTGAAGCGATTAAGTATTTTGTCACAACATGTACACAGATTGTGTTTAGTCTAATTGGAATAAGACCTTGTGATGCAATGGAGGCGCTATTTGCAATCCCTGGTGCATTAGGGGCCTTTGTTACCCCTTTTGAAATCTTTGGTAGAGCGATAGGAGCAATATTTACCCCTAAAGCGCTAGAGGGTGCCTATTTAAAAAAACAAGCTCCTATCCCACCAAAACCAAGAGCTTAACTCGGGTTTTAAATCTGCTTGAGTATATAGTCGATTTTGCACTAAACTATATCCCTTAAAAATCTGGAAGGTTTGTATTGGATATAGGGTATTCTGCTGGAATGCAAAAAACTGACATTGAAATTTGGGAATTGTGCGATCAAGAAAAAAAGGCTTCTGAATCAGTATGTAATCGAGCACGTAATGAATTTTTTAAAGAGGCAGAAGTATTATGTTCAAAAGGTTCCCTAGAACTAGAAGAACTTATAAAAAGAGTTGGAGAACTGTCTCAAAGATATATTAATCTTATAAAAGAAATAGTCCAGAGAAGGGGGGCGCTTTTTACAGAAAGGATCTCTACTGTTTATATAGAGGGGAGTAATGAGAAAAATGACTCTATTATTAAAAGTTTTTCTGAGGTCTCAAACCTTTTTACTGACATTATTGAATTTGAAATCCTTCAAAAAGAATTAGAACATAAAATCGCTCTAGGAGCTTACCTTAAAACTAAAATTTCCACCCAAAGATCTGTAAAAGAAGAAAAAAATCAAGCAAAAGCGGATCAGCTGAGGAAAGTAAATCACTTTTTGAGAAGAGCACAGACAAATAAAAACTTAATCGATGAAAAATTAGCCTTTGTTATTGCACATAAACCCAAATCGGAAGTTTCAAAGATCTATATTGATCAATTAGAGACTAAGATGAACATTTTAGTGATGAATGCAAGAAAATACGCTCAAAAAATAGAAGTGGCAAGCGGAAATTTAACAAAAGCGGAGCACTTACTAGCTGAATCTGTTTTAAGACTTACAAGTAAATCGGAAGCCTTAAATTCTATCGCAGAAAAGTATTTTGAAAGGAAGGAAGGTGAGGGGGAGGATAAGCTAAAAATAACCGAAGGCGATGTGATAGATGCGATCCATGAATTTGAGAAGGCCTCTTGTTTAGTTGAACGTGTTGATGGACTTTGTTATATTGTGGAAAAAGATGTAGAAAATCTTAAAAACATAGCTTTGCTCAAATCAGGAAGTGTCGAATAGACCACTTTCGAAACGTACTTTTACACCAATATAAAATATACAGTTGATTTTATTTTTCGATGAGCATACAGTGGTATAAATCAATAGAAAACCTCAGAGGTACGGATGAAACAGGGACTTGAAACAGGGGATAGAGCACCAGAGTTTTCCCTAATTGGTTCAGATGGTATGATTCACACATTAGTAGATTATAAGGGTTATAAAGGGGTATGTTTTTGCTTTTTTTCACCCACATGTAAAACTTCACAAAAAGCACTGCAAGAAATCAACCTTCTAAAAAGCAATTTTTTCAAAAAATCGATCGCCTTTGTAGGAATAGGTACCAAAGATTCAAACCACTCATTTAGTGGAATGCTTGAAGAATTAAATGGCTTAGGTTGTAATTTTGATCTTTTATTAGATGCAACAGGCGATCTAAGTAAAAGATTCGGCATTGAAACGACCCCTCATTTTTTTATCTTCAACCAAAGCAAGCACTTAATCTATAGTGGCCGGTTAAAAGATGATTACTTTCAGCCTGATGGGGAAAGTAACCTAAACTACGTAGCTCTTGCCTTAGATCAACTCGTCGGAGCTCTTCCGATCGAGGTCCCTGAAACAGAAGCTATCGGAACAAGCCCGCGCGCATACTCCACTGTAAGTTAAGTCTTTAAAGAAGAAAAAAATAAGTCTTTAACTTAATTCATAAAAATCCATTGTTAATAATATAGATTAACAATGCATTTACTATGGCAGAAGCTTCAAGACCAAAAGGACCAGAAAGCCCAGATCAAGGATTTACACAACAACCTCATCCTAATTCAAAGGGCGTTATGAAAGGAAAGGATGGATCTTCCGATCGTAGTGTCGCCCACGAACATTCTGATGAGACTCCTGGATATCATGAGTTAGCTGGAGCTTTTATGAAAAGCGCCAACAAACTACAGGGTGGGGCTAGCGCAAAACCAGAAAGTATGCAAGAAAAAAAATCAACGGTGTTAAAAACCCGACTTAAGAAGCTTGAATCTGCTAAAAAATCCATGATGGCTTATCTGGAAGTACACCTTTCAGATAACGGTAGTAAAGAGGGTATAGGAATTTCCTATTCCCTTATCGGAGCTCTTCCCGATTACGATCCCTGAAACAGAAGCTATCTGAACAAGCCCACTCGCATAATTCACTAAAAATTAACCTATTAGAAAAAAAAGATAAGTCTTTAACTTAATTCATAAAAAACTATTGTTAATAATAAAGCCTAACAAAGGATTTATTATGAACTCAATAAATGGTCCAGGCTATCCACAACGCCTACAAAACTCGAATAAGGACTCATCCACTGGGATGATTAATAAGAATAATTCAACCAGCGTAGTTACAGTGGTTAGTACTACTTCTCCTAAGGCCGCTAGTAGGTCTAATATCTTCATGCAAGTTGCGTTGAAGATTTCTACCTTCGTAAAGAGTATATTTTCGCCAAGAGCAATTGCAGCACAAACACAAGCCCCAGCAAAACCTGCAGCAAAAATACAAGCCGCAGCAGAAAGACTAAGCACAGAAGAGGTAGAGGTAGAGGTAGAGAAATCGATTGATAGACTTGCAGCACATAAAATAAAATACGAGCTCCCTTTTAATGATATCTGTCGTATTCTAAAAATATCAAAAGATAAAAAAGAGATGTTTAGAGAAAAATTGGATGCTGCTATAGCTAAGCGTAAGAGTAATTCAGCAGTTAGTACTACAACATCAGAACAAACACAACCCCCAGCAAAAGCTGCAGCGGTAAAACAATCTCAAAAGGCTTTATCAACAAAAAAAAAAGAGATTCGAGCAGCCAAAGCTCAAGAATCGAAATTATCTAAAGAAAATATCGCAACCATTAAGAAAAAATTATCCGCGTTAAAAAAAGAATTAAATCTTCTACGATCCCAGATAAGAGGCATGAAAGAAACAGACAAAGCTCCTGATCAACAGATGGAAGAAGCTGAAGCTAATTTAGTAACCGAAATAGAAACTCTAGAATCAAAATTGAAAAAATGATGATTTTAAGCTGTATGATTTTGTGTATTTTGCATCCCTCTTCGAAGGTCTGATAATTTACATTATGTCATTTATTAAAGAAAAGTTAAAAATAAAAGGTTAATTAATTAAAGATCTTCTTCATCAGAATCACCAAGTGAAATGTTATCTGTTATAGCTTCTAAAGCATTTATGAGTGCTAGTTTTTCATTACTTTCTCTTGTTGGTAAACTTAGCTTTAAATTCAAAGCTACTAGTTGATAACGATTTCTCTGCTCATCGTTCAATATATTTTTTACATCTAACTGCCACAATATATTAAACATTCTTAAGCAAATCTCATATTTACCAACGGTGTCTTCTGTTTTCAAACCTTTTATAAGGGTTATAAGATTGTCAGCAAAATCAGTTATGTTTGTGAAAATTATAATATTTGGATCTAATAGTTTAGCAATAATTCCGTTAGTTACTGGTTTTGAGATAGTTAGATCTTTCAAAAATAGTTGACGGACCCTACCCTTTAATTTATCCAGGGTTGCTATATATTGGTTAGTATACGGATTATAAAACTGTTCACAATATCTTACAATGGGTTGATTTAATAGAAACATTAATGATAAGTCATCAGAACTAGCTGCTATTGTATCATGTACTAAGTTTCGAGAAGTTCTACTAGTAGTTATAAGATTGCAAACTTCTCGGTCCTCTAAAAATCCTAAAATAGAGGAAAATTTTGCATGTTTAATACTATATAAAGGGATTACTTGTTCACTACATACTCTAACTCTAAAAGACATAAATTCTCCATATATTAAGTGAAATTAAATCATAATCCATAGTAATAATCAATTACTTACACGAACTATCTTCTAATTTCGATTTTATCGTTTCGTTTGATTTTGCCATTTCTGAAAATAACAAGCTTAATTTTTTTTTCATCGCTTTTTGGGTTGACCTTAAAGATTTTTCAATAGATTTAAACATACTAGAAAAACGATCAAATTCCCCATCTATAGATGCTCGTCTTTCAGGACAATTTTTATATATTTGTTTAATAAAGCTAATTGTCAACAATTTAACTTTCAAAATTTTTTTACTTTTTCCAGTTTGAATTTGAATCAAAGAATTTATAATATCTGTTAAACTATCTTCGGTTACATCAATTACATGGTGATGTTCAAATTTTGTTTTTGTAAACATTTGATACAACACTCTTATTAGATTAGCCCTTGCTGATCTAGGTTGATTCCCATCTGGGAAACGTTTTAGTAAGGAGCAAATTTGAGTAAAATGTTGATCTTCAATGTAATCTGCTTCATTTAGTGTAGATAAAAACTTACAGGCTAAGTTCATTTCCTCAATTGTTAGATCCTCAGTATTAATCCCTATATGCTCTATCAGTGGTAAAAAATCTGTCAACCTACTTTGTATTGTTTCAGCTATTTCCTGATCCCCTGCATCTTCTGCAGATTTAATTAAATTAATTAATAAATTAAAACAACTTATTCTTGTCAGTTTAGTTAAATGATCTTGTGCTGTAACACCGGAAAAGCTATTCATTAGTCCAAAAATGCTTTCTTTTTCTTGATAAATTCTATTTATTACATCTTCGAATTCATCATCTCCAGATAGCCTCTTTATTAAAAAATTAAAACTATTTAACAGTGAATGTCTAAGAGATGTTACCTCCCTTTCTTGGCTGACAGGAAGAGTATTAGATAATCTAAGAATTTCTGTTATAAAAACAGAAATATCCTCCACATTCATTTCTATTGCTCTTTGATCATATAGATAAATAAGTTTATTGAGGATTTTTGAACAAAGTTCATATTTTCCTGGGGTATTTCCCCCTTTCATGCCGCCGATAAGCGCAAAAAGATTGTGGTACAATTCCAAATCAGTCCATAAAATAAAAATATTATCATCTACAATTTTTGCGATAGCTTCCTTAACTTTTCCCTCTTCCATTATAGAGAGATCTGGCATAACTATCCGTTCCCTAAATAGTTTTCGAATCTTATCTCTTAATATAGCCTCTGAGGATATATATGCATGATTAGGTAGAGTAAAAAGACCGCCAGAGAATTTTTTAATAGAGCTGTTTAAACAAAATAATAATGATAATTCATTTGAGTTGCATGCCAAAGTGAAATTAACAACATCCTTGAAATACTTGCTTAAATTTTTAACTTTACAAACTTCTTGATCATTAAGAAATCCTAAAAGGAAAGAAAAAGTTGGGGTTTGAATACGATAAATAGGGATTAGGGGGGCATCTGGTCGAAATATTCTTAAACTCATGGTTTCTCCTCTATTAAATTAAAGTAGCCTTTATCGAGTAATTTTTGTTTAATTTCTGTATTATAATTAGCCATGCTACTAAATAGCTCTTTAAAATCACCGCTTTCTTCTGAATTTGGATCTATGTTTTCAAAAGCGTTTAAAAATGTATCAAATTGTGCTTCAATACCCATTCTAGCATAATCCTTGGCTTTATATATCTCCATAAGCATGACAATTGAAAACTGCCTTGCTTCGTTTTCATCTTTAGATTGCTTAAAAAAATTTAGTATATCATTTACATTTTCAACAGACACATCATTTAGTGTGCCAGAGCTTTCCACTGAGTGACAACAAATATTCCATACAACGTTTATCAATGTCTTTCTTGCACCTATTATTGTAGGATTAATTCCTTGTGGAAGAAACTTTAATAAATTACAAATATCGTTAAAATATTCTTTATCTATATATTTTGCTTCATCTAATTCTATTAAAAATAGAGTAGCAATGCATATAGATTGAAAACTTTGTTCATCTTGATGAGTAAATATATGTTGTATAATCGGTA
This sequence comes from Chlamydia trachomatis, assembly GCA_945877885.1. Lineage (GTDB taxonomy): Bacteria > Chlamydiota > Chlamydiia > Chlamydiales > 2-12-FULL-49-11 > JAJACQ01. The sequence continues at coordinate 7,670 of CAMCSI010000015.1, read as the reverse complement.
ATATCTTATCAAATTTGCCATGTATACCTTCAGATATTTCTTCCACTTCTGCAGTTGCTCCGGCTTCAATTAAATTAGTGAGTAATTCTAAGTATTTAAATATAGCATCTTTAGTTAATTTATCTTCGTCTGTAAAGCATGCACATCTCCCAATCATTTCTAAAATGCCTTCCATTCTTTCAATAATTACCTGAGCGGCCGGATTTACTTCACCCTCATCTTCCTCTTCATCATCTTCAAATGCAGCAGTAACTAGGACATTAAGCGCGTTAAATAGGGAAAATCTAAGGGCTTTTACTTCAGTTATCTGATTAGTAGGGATAATAAACCCTAACTCAAGAACATCTGTTATTAAAGTAGGAAGAAAAAACGGATCTATTTCATATTCTTCATATAAATTTATTAATTGATTGATAATTCTTGAACAAACTTCATATTTTCCGGGAGTATCTTCTTCCTTCATTCCTTTGAGAAGATTTATAAGCTCAGAGTAAGAGATCACACCTATTTCCATATTTTCATCTATAAGATCAGCAATAGCTGCTTTAGTTATTGGATTTTCTGGGGTAGTTAATTTTTCCTTAAATAATTGATAAAGGATCCTATTGACAAGTGCATCTTGTGGGAATTCTCTCATAGGGTGATATAAGCGAAATACTATGGATAAAGCATTAGCATTATGCACTAACAGATTAGTTATAAAATCATTACATCTAGAGTTTACCCCTCTTAGATTGCAAATTGCACGATCTCCCAGACAGCCTATAATTTTATCAAAAACCAATTCATCTAGGTTGTAAAAATTTTTTTTGATTACTGGGTGTCGTATTAGTGCTAAAGTCATAATTCCTCTTATTTTAAGAGAAATTCTAACTTAATTAAGAAAATTAAATCAAGACTTTATAGGTTTTGCTTCAGAAAATTGTAGGGTGAACTTTTTAGGTCCGATTCTAGGGGCGGTATCATATATTACTGTCACTTTCAGGATATGGGCTTTTGTGATGAATATATAACCATCAACCACTCTTGTGATTTGATCGATTTGGTCGCAAGAAGGTAAATACTGGGCAAGCTGTGGGTTCATCAAGATAGCCTCGATTTCACGAACGCTTTGAGGTAAAGGTGCCAGCGCTGAAAAAACTGGCGCAGTTAAAATAAAAAGTGTTGGTAAAAAATATTTCACTTATTTCCTATTGTTTCTATAAATTGATAATTATATTTTTATTGATAAAAATCAATGTAAAAGATACGGTGCGATTATGTATAGGCGGCATAAATTCATGCAAAAATCATTTGTTATATTAGCTTTTATCCCTCTTATTTCTTGCCAAAGTTCCGCTTTTTTACACCCTTATTCCAAAGCTCCGGCAACTCATCTGTGTTTTTATACCCCTTCAGAAAGAGAAAAAAAGCAGTTAACTAGCTTATCTTTTGAAAATGAGATCCTTCTTCCTTATGAAAATGTGGATAATCAATTGGGGGATTTGTTTTCCATCGCCTTAAACAACAACCCCGCGACAAAGTCTTCTTGGGCAGAGGCAAGGGCTGCGGCGGCAAGCTATGGCGAAAATATTGCCCCCTATCTCCCCTCTTTAGGATTTGATGGCGAGTTTAATGCTTCAAGGGAAGGTTTTATTTTTAACACTCAATCTTCAGCAGGTAGTTTTTTAATGAATGAACAGATTCAATATGGACCTATTATTTCCTTAAGTTATTTACTTTTTGATGGTGGTGGAAGGTCGGCAACTGCAAAAAAATATTTTTGGATGCTTCAGCAGAGTAATTTTTTACACAATGAAAGTGTACAATCTGTGATGAAAGAGGTGGCGACAAATTACTATGCCTTTTTAAGTGATAGCGCCCAATATAAGGCAGATATTGAAGATCTTCATGATGCTGAAGAATCCTATAAGGCAGCCTCAGACAAATATCAAGCCGGGATTTTTTCAGTAACAGATATGCTTCAGGCAAAAACAAATTTTCTACAAAAAAAGGTCAATCTTTCTAATGCAAAAAATACCATGGAAAATAGTAAAGCCGCCCTTATTGCAACCTTAAGCATCCCATCGAATACTCCCTTAGATCTTAAATCATTTCCCGAAACTATTTGCCCCTGCCCTTTTGAAGAAGATCTTGATAAGCTATTAAAATTAGCAAAGGCTTATAGAGGAGAATACCTTGCCGCCCAATCAAATGTAATTGCCGCAAGAGAAGATATTAAAATAGCTGAATCAGAACTACTTCCTCAGCTAAACATAACCGCCAATGCTGGGGAATTTTGGTATCAAAATGACTTTAAAGATCAGGGTAATTACTCTGTGGCGGTAGATCTAAGCTTTCCTATTTTTGAAGGGTTTTTATATAAAAACCAAATCAAAGCTAAAAAATCTCTATTAAAAGAAGCAGAGGCTGCCTTGTGGTCTACAGAGCTTTCAATCATCGAGCAAATTCAAGTGGCGATGAACGACTTAAATTCAGCAAAAGAGCGTCTTATGGATACAAAAAATTACTTAGAGGCAGCAACGGTCGAAAATGAGGCCATGCTAAAACGATATAGGCATGGAATCGTTTCCATTTTAGATTTACTAAGCGCACAAGCCTTTTTAGCAGATGCACGATCTCAGTACATTCTTACTCAAAAAGATTACTATACATCGATCATCTCCCTATCCTTTGCCACGGGGATGTTATCGACTCAAAATGTGGAGAATTTTCATGCAAACTAAAAGATTATTGCTTCTTTTTCTCTGTTTTTACCTCTTTGGATGTGAAAAAAAAGCGGTCCCTAAAGCTTATGTAGCAAGGGTTGAAGTGGACGAGGTTGTTACCCAAACAGTTCCCATTGGCTTAAAAGCCATCGGCCATTGCACCGCATTTAATTCTGCAGAGATTAAAGCTCAGGTGGAAGGGGTTTTAGAAAAGATCCATTTTAACGAAGGTGATCAGGTAGAAGAAGGTCAACTTTTAATTACCATAGATCCAAGACCTTATGCAGCAGAGCTTGATAAAGCTGTAGCAATACGGGCAGAAAACATCGCAGCTTTAATCTATTCTGCAGAAGTGGTTTCAAGGTATGAAACTCTTCTTAAAAATGATTATGTCTCTGTACTTGATTTTGAAAACTATGTAAAAGATCTTGCTCAAAACGAAGCTTTGGTAATGCAAAATGATGCTGACATAAGACTTGCAGAATTAAATCTAGGCTATTGTTTTATCAAAGCCCCCTACAGCGGTATTGCTGGAAAAAAGCTAGTTGATGAGGGAAATTTAATTACTAATAATGGAACATCTGTTGTGGTGATCAATCAAGTAAATCCTATTTTTATCGACTTTTTTTTACCGGAAAAAGACTTTTCAGGGATAATGAAGTACAGACAAGGAAATAATCCTTTAAAAGTAGATATTTCGGTTCCTGGGGAAAATAAGTTACGTGAGGCTCGCCTGATCCTTGTGGATAATACCATCAATCAACAAACAGGGATGGTTCCTTTACGTGCTCAAATTGATAATGAGGATGATTTTTTCTGGCCAGGTCAGTATGTGGAATCGACACTTATCTTAAAACAAGAAGAAAATGCTATCTTAGTACCTTCTAAAGCGATCACTTCAGGAAGTAAAGGAAGATTTGTCTACGTTATTTCCGAAGATGGAAAGGCGGTGTATAAAGCTATCAAAGAGTTTGATACTTATGGCAAATACACCCATGTGATTGCAGATCTAAAACCGGGCGATAAAGTTGTGACAAGAGGTCAAATTAACGTAACCCCTGGGGTAATGTGTGAAATCATCACAAAGGATCAACCTAAATGAATATATCAAAGCCATTTATTGATCGGCCTGTCTTTACTACCTTATTCATGGTCACTTTGGTTACCTTTGGAATAATTAGCTATCAATCACTTCCGGTAGCATCCATCCCAAGTGTCGAATACCCTGTCATTCAGGTGATGACTTCCTATCCAGGTGCAAGTCCAGAAGATATTGCCAACTTGGTATCTGCCCCTTTAGAAAGGGAGTTTATCATCATGCAAGGGATCGAAATGGTAAGCTCACAAAATTACTACGGCACCTGTTCTATCATTTTACAATTTCATCAAAGTGTTGATATAAATGTAGCAGCACAAGAGACAGAGCAGGCAATCCAAAAAGCCTTAGCAGAGCTTCCTCCTGACATCCCTCAAACCCCCACCTATACAAAGGTAAATCCTTCAGATACCCCCATCATGTATATTGCAATCCACTCTGACATTGCCACAACCGGTGAAATCTATGAATATGGATATAGCTACCTAGGGCAGCAATTAGGAACTGTAGAAGGGATTGCAGAAATAGATATTCATGGATTCCCTTACGCAGTTCGTGTTCATGTCAACCCTGAAAAACTTGCCGCCAAACAAATCTCCTTTGCAGAATTAAAAGATGCCATCGATAATGCCAACGTTCAACAGCCCACAGGTAAATTCTATGGGCCAAATACAAGCATGGTAGTTAAAGTTGATGGTCAGCTTAAAAAAGCCTCTGAATATGAAGATTTAATCGTTAAATTTGATGGTGGAGCCCCAGTTAGGTTAAGAGATGTTGCCACCGTGGAAGATGGACTTCAAAATGATAAATCATCCTTCAAATGGTTTACAAAACAGTCTCCTGAAGGGGAAAATATTTGCTTTTTAGGTCTGTTTAGACAGCTTGATTACAATACAGTAAAAGCTTGTTCTAATGCCGAACTGTTGCTTGAGCAGCTCAATGATCAACTGCCTAAAAACCTTACCTTAACCGTCCCCTTTTCACTTAAAACTTGGATTTTAGAAGCACTTGATGATGTTAAAAATACCCTCTATATTGCTTTTTTTCTTGTAGTACTTGTAGTGTATGTTTATCTTGGCAAAATAAAAGATAGCTTGATTCCCTTAATTTCTCTCCCTATCACAGTGATTACAACCTTTATCTTCATGAAACTCTTTAACTACAGCATCGATATCATTTCTTTATCTGCTTTGACAATATCTATCGGATTTTTGGTAGATGATGCCATTATCGTTTTAGAAAATATTGTTCGCGTAGGACAAACAGAGGGGTTAAATGCCTATGATGCCACGTTGAAGGGATCTAAACAAATCGTCACAGTGATTGTATCGATGAGCTTATGCCTTTGTGCGGTATTTATCCCCATGCTTTTTTTAGATGGGGTTATTGGACAAATTTTTCATGAACTTGCCGCAGTGATCATTATTGCCGTTCTTGTTTCTGGATTTATCTCTTTATCCCTAACACCAATGATTTGTAGTAGGTTTTTATCAAATTTTCACGATGAAAAAATGACTAAAATGGAAATGTTTTCTGAAAGAATGAATAATTATGTAGAGAAAAAGTATGAAAAGGCGCTTCTTTTAGCCCTTCATCATAAATTCTATGTTCTTGGATTTGCAGCAGCCTCTGCCATTATCTCCTGTTTTTTATTTGCGATCGTTCCTAAAGACTATTTACCTGATAACGATCTTGGAGTTATTCAAGGTTTTGCTGTTATGCCAGCAGGAACTTCCCCTCAAAGTTTTACTGAAGAAATGAAAGAGATGAATAAAATAGCTCTTGAAAACCCCTATCTTAAATATTTTGCAACCATTGCATCGTCTCCAACAGATAACCAAGGGATGGTTTTTTATAACCTTGTGGAAGAAAATAAGAGACCAGACATTTGGAAGATTATGAACGATCTTACAAAAGAAAATCAAAAACGCTGCTTTGGTCTAAGAACTATTTTTAAAGCTATGCCGCTGATTAATCTTCAAGTGGGTGCATCCACTGCAGGAAAAGCGAGCAATCAATACATCTTACGAAGCTTTGATCAAGAAGCCTTAAATAGTAGCGCCGAAGCTTTAATTTCTGCAATGAGCACCTCCCCTTACTTTAAAGATGTAAGTACAGACTTTCAAACAAACGCACCTATTCTCAATACAAGACTCTTAAGAAATCAATCCCATAGTTATGGAAATATCAATGCTCGAGAGATTGAAAATGCACTAATGTATTCGTTAGGAGAAACTTACATCTCTAAAATTAACGTACCTCAAAACATGTACTATGTGATTATGGATATGGAGCAGCCATTTGGCGTCTCTAACAAAAATTTTAGTTCACTGTACCTTGCAAATTCTCCCTCTGGGGAAATGGTCAATATTAATTCTCTTGTAGATGACTCTATTGGTGTGGGAACAGAACTTGCCACAAGGGTAAATGCCCTTCCTTCTGTGACAATCTCTTTCAACACAGCAGATAATATAGCCCTTTCCTCAGCTATTGCTCAAATGGAAAAACTGACAGATGACATTCTTCCTGATAATGTGATGAAAGCTGCCGCAGGAAATACTGCAGCCTTTAACAAGGCGATCTCTCAATTTGTCATGCTCATTTTACTTGCGATTTTTGTTATCTATATCATTCTTGGCATCTTATATGAAAATTTTCTTCACCCATTAACTGCCATCTCAAATGTACCGGTTGCTCTTTTAGGGGGGATTCTTTCCCTATTAATTACTGGTAATACCCTCTCTATCTATGCTCTTATTGGAATATTAATGCTTCTTGGGATCGTGATGAAAAATGGTATCTTGATCATTGATTTTACTCTTGAAATCATGGAAGAAAAAAAGCTTACCGCCAAAGAGGCTGTATTTGAAGCATGCTCTCTTCGTTTTAGACCCATTGTAATGACAACCATTGCCGCAATGATGGGCGCTGTACCCATTGCACTAGGTATCGGAGGCAGCGTTGCAAAAAGCCGCTCAGCCCTTGGTATTGCAATCGTCGGAGGATTGATCTTTGCTCAAATCGTCACCCTCTTTGTCACCCCTGTTGTGTTTATCTATGTGGAAAAAATGAATCAGTATTTTAAAAAAGGCCAAATTGCTAAAATGAATTCATGATTAGCAAAGACACCAAAGAAAAGCTTGAAAAAGCAATGAAAGAATCTGGTATCTATGAGGATGACCTAGAAGAACAGTTTATTCTAGGAAGCGGCCCAGGCGGACAAAAGATTAACAAAACAAGCAGTACCGTCTTTTTAAAACACATCCCCACAGGACTCACAGTTCGATGTGGACAAGATCGATCTAGAGAGATGAATCGATTTTACGCAAGGCGCCGTTTACTTGAAAAATACCTTGAGCAAATTGAGAAAAAAGAAACCGCTCGGATGAAGGAAATGGATAAGATTCGTAAACAAAAAAAACGAAGATCAAGAAAAGTTAAAGAAAAAATGCTTGAGACAAAACGACAGCGGAGCCAGACTAAGCAAGAGCGTAATAAAAAAATTGATAATGAATAATCAAAAATATTAACAAATTGTAAAGTTTTTGTTTAATTAAATTAACCCAGCCTTTATAGGAAAGATAAATACTATAATTATAGGTTAATTATGAGATTATTATTACTTTCTGTTATATCAATTCAATTACTCGCAGCTCCTATTATGCATAAGCTTGCTCTAAATACAGTTGAATTTGCTACACCTGAAGAGTCCATCCCTTTCACAGGCTTTCATCGCCTAAAAAAGCAAAGTGATTTCTTTTTTAAAGATTTGGGGGCAGAGTTTATTTCAAATGAATCAGGACTACAGGGTTTTTATTTACCATTTACTGCGGTAAAGAAAAATAGCGGAAAAGCATTTGGAAAGT
>CAMCSI010000014.1 GCA_945877885.1 Chlamydia trachomatis | reverse complement strand
ACCTCTGCCGCTCCGCGCCCAATGATATGGGCTCCGAGCAAGGTAAAATTTTTTCGATCGAACAATAATTTGCACAATCCTGTCTTATTTCCAGTGATCACACACCTGGAAATTTCGTAAAAATAAGCCCTACCTACCTCATAGGGGATATTTTTTTCCTGTAAACTCTCTTCTGTCTCTCCAATATAGGAAATTTCTGGGATGGTATAAATTCCGTAAGGATAAAGGCTCATGACTTTGCAGCTATTGTTTGAAAAAGCACAATTTGCTGCATATACCCCTTGTATGTAACTTGTAGAGGCCAAAGTAGGACCGCCGATCACATCTCCAATAGCGTAAATATTGGGGGTGCTTGTTTGAAAACTTTTTGACACCTCAATATAACCAGATTTATTCAAACAAAGGTTTGCTTTTTCAATGGATAGATTAGAGATATTTGCACACCTACCAGCGGTAACAAGAACCATCTCGGCAGAAATTTTAGCACCATCAGAAAAAAAGACGTTTACATGATCGCCTTCTACGACTATTTCGCTATATTCTTTTTCCCTTACAAATTCAAGGTTGTTTTCTTCTAATGCAATTTCTAGGTGAGCCCCAATTTCTTTATCTAAAAAGGAGAGTAGTCTTTTCTTTTTATCTACTAAAGTGACCTTTACACCAAGTACACACATCATGCTGGCGTACTCACAGCCTGAAACACCAGCACCAACTACAATCAAAGATGTTGGAATTTTATGCATGGATAAAAAATCTGTGGTTGTCAAAATTTTAACCCCATCAAATTTTATATCGCTTGGTTTTCTGGGACAGGATCCTGTGGCAAGAAAGATTTTACCCCCTTGCAGCATTTTCTTTGTGCCATCGTGTAAAGAAACCTCAATATGGTGAGGATCTATAAAGGTTGCAGTCCCAAGAAGAATATGAATATGATTTTTCGAAAACGAGTCCAAAAGAGTTGTCTTTAGATGATCTTTTACCCAATTGATTCGATGTTTAAGATCTGTAATGGATATTTCTTTACGATTTAATACTGAATGATCTTTTGTATAAAACCCTTTATTTTGATAGTTGGTTAATTCAAGTATCGCTTCTCGAAGGGTTTTGGAGGGGATAGTTGCAGTGTGTAATGATGACCCCCCAATATCCCAACTTTCTATGATTACCACTTTTTTACCCATTTTAGCAGATGCAATAGCAGCTTTTTGTCCTGCAGGACCTGAGCCAATTATTATTGCATCATAGTTATCCATAAATAGTGCCAAATAAACTTGAGTGTAAAATTTTTTTTTTACACTTTTTGAATTCTTTTTACAAGAGAAAAAGACTTTAATTAATGCTTGTCGGTGTATTTACCTGTGTTTCCAGGTTGTATGTGAAAAGTTTCTTTAGATTCTTTCGACTCATTTGGGATTTTATGCTTTCGATAATAGGCAAAGAGGGTTAATAAAGCAGCAATTATAGCAGAATAGTAGAAAAGACCGACAGGGCCAAAGATCAGGAAAAATAAAGGGGTGATTAAAGGGCCAACGATACATCCAAAGCCAAAAATTAATAAAGCTGCAGCAATTACTGAGGTGATGGCAGCATGGGAGAAGAAATCGCAGCAGTAGGTAATAGTAATTGGGTAAAGAGTAAATACAAATCCTCCATAGAGGAAAAGAAGGATGAGTAGTAGTGGAAAAGAAAGGAGTGTGCTGAATACTAACGCTATAGATATAATGCAAGTTAAGATTGATACTAAAAGTATAATTAGCTTTCTTTCAAAGTGATCAGAGAGTTTCCCAATAGGCCATTGAAGCGCCATACCACCAAAGATGGTAGTTGCCATGATGATGGATATCTGGCTTAGGGAAAATCCAGAATCCTCAGCATAGACAGGACCAAGGGCATAAAAAGAGCTTATGAGCAATCCAGAGGTAAGCACCCCAAAAAAACCGAGCGGAATTTTTTTAAGAATATAGAACACATTGATGTAATGAGATTCAGGAAGTATAGGGGCGGCAGCTTTCATCATACATACAGGTAGAATGGATGCGGTACAAAAGATTAAGGCTAGGTTATAAGGCATTGTTGAATCTAAAGGGACTGTTATAATGCCAAATTGTCCAATACATTGAGCTGTATATAATGCGATCATATAGACAGATAATATAACCCCTTGAGTTTTAGGGGAGGCAAGAAGAAGAAGCCAGCTTTCAATGACGATAAATAAACCAGATACGGCAGCACCAGTGATAAATCGTAAAACTATCCATATAAAAGCAGGGTTGAAAAAACTTTGCACCATAATAGAGCAGCCTGCAAGGGCGGCAAAAATAGAAAACGATCGAATATGCCCATGTTTTTGAATAATTCTTTCTAGGTAAATAGCCCCGATCATCATACCAGTGTAATAGGCAGAATACAATGCACCAGTTGAGAAGGAATTAAACCCATCATTTGTCATCTTCAAACTGACAAAGGTATTAAAATAGCTGATACCGAGCATGATCGTTACAAGCGATAAAATAGGAGCAATAGTAATTTTTAGTACATATTTCATAGTTTAATAGTACTTCTTACTGGTAAAGATGTAGAGCTTTTTCTGCATGAACTAAGGCAATTGCTGCTGAATTTAAGTGTGTATCAGAATAAATGGCTTCTGTTAAATGCTTGTGGGCTAAAGATAGGACTGTGTGAAGCAGTTTTGCTGCTGTTAAAATGGGCAAAGCAATAAGCTCTTCAGCAGACATTTTATAGTAAGAAGTATAGGCATCAAAAAAGGCCTTTTCTTTGATCTCAATGTTTTCTGTAGATGAAAAATAGAGGGATTTTACAACCGCTGTTAGATCATAAACCAAAAGATCTATTTGCATATTATGATTTTGCAATACTCCTGAAACTTTATTTTGTTTGAATAACACGTTATTTGGAAATAAATCTGTATGAATTAGCCCTGTGGGTAAAAACAAAGGCCATTTTTGCTCAATAATTGTTAAAATTGATTCCACCGACTCAAAGGATTCAGGAAGATAACTTTTTAAATTCTCATAATTTTCTCTTAAAGAGAGAATTAGAGGTATTTTTTCCATCGTAGAGGGTTTATAATCCTTAGATAGGGTGTGCATTTTCCCTAAAAATTCACCAAAAGCACTATACTCTTGCCAGCCCCACTCTTTACTTATTTTACCTTCGCAAAATGTCCAGATGCCTCTAAAGCCCTGTCTAGTGTGATCAAATGAAGCAAGATAAGAAAAGGGCAACCCAGCATCTACTAAATAACGTGTGGCCTTTTTTAAAAAAGTAAGATGTTGTAAATTAACCCCATGTTTGTAGGTAATACAAAGAGCTGATTTTTCATCATGGATTGTTTTTTCAATTTTTTGAAAAAAGTTTTCCTTGATAAGATTTTTTTGTATCGATACTGGGGCTCTTTTCCACGTTCTACGTCTTTCCGAAAGAATGCTCATCAAACCCCCATTATTAAGTTATTTTAAAGATCGCTTCCTCCTATCTTTCATGATAGAGGTTCTTGAATCCTTCATACACGAATATTTTCAAAAATCAAGTTGTTTTTTAACTATTTTTTGAGTATGGTTCGTTTATGAAGTTTCTTTTTGTTTTTTTTAGTTTAGCATCAATGCTTTTAGGTGATCAAACCCCTGCCGAAAAATCTATTGAAAGGGCCGATAAATTACTAGCAGAATCTGATGACCCTTTAACTCCTGCACAAAAATCAGTTTACCGAGTAGAGGGGCAGTACAGCCAAAAGCGTGTTTCACTAAAAGAAATTCTTTCCGGAGGAAGAATTGTGGTCCTTGATGATAATTCAAGATGGATTGTTCAGCCAAGTGACTATATCTTTTCAGGGGGGTGGCTCTCTCCTGCCTATGTTCGGATAAAGTTAGATGGGCTATCTACCGATGAGTATCCCTATTCTATGAGAAATTTAAGCACAAAACAAACCATACGTGTCCAAAAGCTCTAATCGCAAAATTTTCTTCTTTCAGAAAAGACCTTTCTATATTATGCTTTCCTTTAAATTATAGGAATTTTACTAACATTTTTATGAGAGCAGGGGCCCCCAATGAAACGCTATTTAATGAGCTTTGTGTTAAGTTTCTGTTGCTTTCTAGAGAGCGCAATTGCAAACGAAAGCACTATTGCCGCCACATACTTGGGGTCGAAAGAGGCAGATCCTGCAAGTTTAGTTGAAAATGTTAGCACTATTCATGGCGATTATACGGACGTTGAAGTTGACCTTACAGTTTCTTCCCCAGACTCTTTAATCTTATCGAGGTTCTATAGCAGTAGAGATACGCTTCAAACAGCTAATTTTGGTGGATGGCGCTTCAATCCCCACTGTTTTTTGTCTGTTGAAAAAGATCCAAAGGGCAAATCCTATACGACAGCTGAAGGAAAGTTTGAACGCACATATGCTTATGTCGGTCATCCTGATGGAACAATCCTGACATACGTCAGTTGGCAAAATACTGCAAACCCGTCGGGGAAGTCCCTATTTGAAATTGATCCGGAAGGGGAGGTAGCAGGGATAGCCAATACCGCTAAGGGAACTATCAGCTGCTGGACAAACCTCAAAAATAACAAGCTCTATTTTGATCCCCAAACCAATAGTTTTGAACTGTTTCTTTCTTCAGAAGGAAAGCGCTTTTATAGTAAACATCCTTCTCTCGATGTCTATTTTATCACGCATGAAGTCCTTCCGAGCGGTAATAAAGTCTTCTATGAGTTCGATGAAAAAGGACAGCTTTCTTTCATCAAAGAAACCAACGCTTCTGGAAAGAAAGTACTGGCCTGGATCAAAATCGAATATAAAAATGGGATTCACATCGAAACAAGCGATGGGCAGTCAGCTAAATACTATTTTAGCCAAGATCCTTCAGGAGCGATGCTTCTAAGCGAGGTGATTAGATCTCACAAGCCGAACCTATCCTATCAATATCAAGTTGTCGGCAATCAAGCTTTTTTGACTAGAAAGACTCTACCTGAGGGGCGTTTTGTCCAAATCGATTATTACACCGACAAGGGGAAGAAAAATAAAGTCAGATCTGTAACTACTCCAACTGGATCAGTGGGTATGGCAAATGTGTTATTCTCTTATGGGGACGATTACACAGAGGTCGAGGGTCCTGGAGAGCGCAAGGCAGTATATCGATTTGATGATGCTTACCAGCTTGTTGCTGTAGAACAATGGTTAGATGGATCTGCTTACCGGATTCACAAAAAATCATGGGGGACAAAGAGCGATGCTGGAAATTTGATCTCTACATCTATCGAAGATGCAGGTGGCAATATTTTCTACTACAAGCACTTCACTTACGATAGCAATGACAAAGGAAATATTGTTGAAGAAAGAGAATATGGAGACGTCATAGGTTTAGGGGCAATCTCTTTGAATGTTGATGACAGTGGCCTTGTCACAAATCAAGATGGACACATCAAGAATTATGCCTATTTCTCAGGCAAAGATACTCATGGTTTTTTCCAAACAGATGCCAAGGGGACCGGAGTCAAATATTGGTACAAGATAGGAACCAATCTTCTCCTGAAAAAGTTCATTTTGACAAATGGGTCCCCTGATTTGGAAGAAGAAAACTATAAATCGGGCATAAAAGAGAGACATTTTTATGACTATAATGAGGATGCTGCGCTCATTCAGGTTATTGTTGATGATGGTAAAGAAGGGCCCCTCAAAAACAATTTTGGTGTTACGGAAAGAACTATTACTCGCATTTTTCCAAAGCAAGAGCTCCCTAATATCGGAGCACTTGAAGTAGTTGAACAAAAATATAGCTCTACAGATGGGAAATCAGAATTTCTCCTAAGAAGAATTGTCAATCAGTTCGATGGACAAGGGAACATCGCTTCCCAGGCCATTTATGACTCAGATGAAAACCATTGCTATACGCTTACCAAGGGATATGAACGTGGACTACTTGTTTTTGAGACCGATCCTCTTGGGAGTGAGACGCATTACGCTTACGATGGAAATCAAAATCTGATCCTTGAAACTCACTCAAACACTGGCATTTCTATTGAATATGGCTATGATTTAAGAAATTTCCCTATTTATACATTGGAGAAAGACCAAGCAGGGAACCGATTTGGAACGCAAATCACTTACGATATAGCAGGACACAAACTCTCTGAACTGGATCGATATGGAAATCAGACGCTCTATACCAATGATTCTTTAGGACGTTTTGTCCAAATCACCTATCCAGAAGTCAGCGATGGCACCCATTCTTCTGTAAGACCTACATATACTTATGCCTATGACCTATTTGATAATCCAATTTCTGTAACCGATCCAAAGGGCAGGACACTTTTAAGATCATACAACGTCCATGGAAAGCCAATTGAAATCAACCACCTCAATGGAACCAAAGAGGTGTTTAAATACGATAGCGGAGGAAATCTCCACCATTACTATGGAGTAGATGGCCTGTTGCAAGTATTTGCTTATGATTACAAGGGAAGATTAAACAAGCTTGAGCAGTGTAGGCGGGGAAGTAAGAATTCTAATTTCCCCTTCAAGAGAATAACCTGTAGCTACGGAGCCTTTCATAAAACCTCGGAAATTGATGCAAGAGGTAAGGAAACAACTTACACCTATAGTCATTTTGGATCTTTAGCATCTTTGAATAAAGACAAACAGAAGGTCGAGTTCATCTATGACAGTCTTGGAAGAACTCATGGAGTCAAAAAGTGGAAATCTGCCAAGACCTTTACCTTGGACATCAAAGAATACGACCTTTTAGACAGGGTTATTGAAGAGCGTACCGAAGATCAAACAGGCAAAATATTGCTCAAAAAAAGGTACGTCTACAACGATGCAGGCCAAATTTCTCAAGTGATCGGCTATCCTCAGAATAAAGAAAGTATCTTACTCAAATATGAATACGATGGATTCGGTCGCCTTTATCAAACAATCAATGCTGCAGGGCATACATCAACTATCGAGTATGATGAGACTTTTATTAACCAATGGGGTCAAAGAACATGTAAACGTACTCTGATTGATCCAACCGGCAATCAGACCGAAGAGATCTTTGATATAGACGGCCGATTGATCAAATTGACTAAAAGAGATAAATCAGGGCAGATCCTAACTGATTCTGAGTCTTATTATGACAGCTTAGGAAATCAAATTGCTCATAAAGCCCTTGTTCTTTCCGCCAATTCACCCTCTCATGCCTATGAAACAAAATGGACTCTCAACCAGGCCGACCAAGTGGAATCTTTTATCTTAGGGAAAGGAACTCGAGAAGAGCGCACTTTACGATATAAATACAATTCTTATGGAGATATCACAGCAAAATATAACCATGAAGCTAAAGATCCGATTACCTATCGGTATAATAATGAAGGTAATCTAGACCTCATCTCTTATAAAGAAGGGAAAAATGAGATCGACACCAAGCTTTCTTACGACCATCATAAAAACATCACGGAAGTCTACTTAGACTCCTGCTGCACAATTAGCTATTGCTTCGATGCTCATGACATGCCGCTTACTGAAAAGATCAAAGATGAATTTGGATCTTATCAGGTAGGGCGTACCTACGATTGGGAGGGGAAAATTCAAACACTCCAACTTCCGGACGGCTCACTTGTCGAGTATTTCTATGAAGGACCTTTTGTCAAAGGAGCTAAACGCTTTAGCAAAGACAAAAAGGAACTCTATAGCTACCTTGTGGTTTCAAGAGATCTCATGGGTAATATTCTTGAGGAAATTCTACCTGGGCATCTTGGAGGAAGAAATCAAACTAGGGATGCAGCCGGTCGCAGAATTGAAATATCGACCGATTTCTTTCAAGATAAAGTGGCAGTTGGTGGATACGATCCTCTTGAAAATATCAAAAAACGAGAGACTATCCTAGATGATGAGACGCATACGATCGACTATGACTACAATGCCTTATCTCAACTGATCTTCGAGAAAGGAGAGGTTGAGCACAAGTACTCTTATGATTCGATCGGAAACCGCCTCCAAAGAGATGGATCAGCTTATAAAGTTGATGGCGTTAACCAACTCGTAGAGGCCGAAGGAGCTATCTATACTTTTGACCTAAATGGCAATCTTGCTACTAAAACACTTGGGACCAGAACATGGACTTATCGGAGCAATCATCTAAATCAGATCGTCTCTATCTTTGACCCTGATCAGAATGTCACCAAATTCACTTACGACCCTAGCGGCAAGCGTCTGACCAAAAGAATCGAATCTAATGGAAAGAAATCGAAGGTATTGCGTTTTTTCTATTTAGGAGATACAGAGATCGGCTCAGTGGATGAAAAAGGTGTTATCATTGAGCTCAAGATCCCAGGCAATCCTAATAATCCTGAATATCCAAGCATTGCGATCGAAATCAAGAAGGAAATCTATGTTCCTCTTTATGATCTGCAGGGAAATATCACTTGTCTTCTCGACCCACAAAGACGCAAGGTTGTAGAAACCTATCGTTACTTTGCCTTCGGAGAAGAGGTGATAATCAATCAAAGAGGCCGTGTTATTTCCGACTCTTCAGCAGGTAATCCTTGGAGATATCGGGGCAAGCGAGTCGATAAAGAGGTCGGCCTGATGTATTTCGGCTACAGATACTATGACCCTGAAGTAGGAAGATGGATTAGTCCTGATCCCGCAGGGGCTATCGATGGACCTAATCTCTATGCCTACGCTCGCAACAACCCCATGAAATATGTCGATTTTTTTGGGTTGAATTCAGCGCTCGATGAAAATTGTGGGTGTACACAGCATGGCCACCCTGGATGGCATAACGCTCCAGAAGGTTGTGTTTGTATTTGCGGTAAAAACGGAACTTCATATTCTGCAGAGAGCTACCGAAGTAAAATAGGGAGCGATATTAAGAGTGCTTTCTACGGTGTCAGTCACGGGGTGGTAAATTTTGTGCTTGGTTCTATCCATGACCTACAAACTGCTGCAACTTACATGGGGGCAGTAGAACTAGAGCTCAGCCTTCAAGAGCGTATTCAAATCATTGAAGCGGTTGAGCAGTCACAAGCTAATCAAATGGCTAAAGTGGGAAACTGGGTGATGGATATGCTTTCCATTGACGAATCTGATGCTGTCTATCATTCCTTTTGCTCAACGACAACCACAGGGTTAGAGATTGGATCTTTGATTGCTGGGGGGTATGGGGCTGTTAAGGGGGCTATAGCATTCAATAGACTAGCTAAAGTTCCAACACAAGTTGCTAAAATATCAAAACTTAGCCTTGCGCAAATAAAAAGCAACAATTGTTTTTTTGGAAATAAAGGATTCGAGCTTAAGAACCCTAAATATCAAAAAATTAGAAACAATCCCACAACTATTCAAGGCCGTTCCTATGGAGGGCATGCTTTGGATCAGATGCAAAATCGTGGATTTACTCCATCAGTTATCGAAGAAACAATACAGTATGGGACAAGTGTGCCAAACAAAGTTGCTGGAAGGATGCAATTCTATGATTCAGTAAATAACATTTCGGTCATCACTGAAGATGGAAAAGTAGTAACAGTAATGTATGGGAGATCAAACTAATGAGATCATTAACGGAACACGAGTTAAAGCAAATAATATTGATTAAAAATAAAATTTTAATGTTTGAAAAAAACAAATTAGACTTGTTCGAATTAATCTGCGATTTAGGTGGTCTTTTAAGCGAACTAGAATCTGTTTCTGAATTTTTGAAAGATGAGTTTCAAGCAGAGGTCAATGCCTTAGAAATAATCCATGGTAGTATCGAAGATGGCTCAATATCACGCTGGAAAGGAAGCTATAGGGACGATATGCATAATGCCATATCAAAATTAAAAAAAATGACCTTTTCCCTTCTTGAAGAATACCTAGGGCAATCAGATTTAAGTATTTCAGAAAGCGCTATAGAAGGAGATTTTAATTGGCTAATTTGTCCAAAATGTAATGACGCCTGGGAATCGGATTCATTGAAAGCAATGGTGATATGCCCTAAATGTGACTGCGCTTTTCATAATCCCCATATCGATAATGCATGAAAATGAAAAAATGAAAGATGTCGCCACTAATGACCACATCGAAAGACGGCCAAATGACTGGTCTTCATCAGAAAAATTTGAAGCTATTTTAGAGGTAGGAGGAATGAGTGAAGAAAAGATGAATAGTTACTGCCGAAGCAAGGGTATTTTCCCCCATCACTTGCAAGCATGGAAGCAAGAGTTTAAATCTGCAAAAACTACCTCATGTAAAGATAGAACTGAGACTAATGCGCTCAAGGCAGAAATTAAAACTTTGCAGAAAGAATTAAGACGCAAGGATAAGGCTTTAGCAGAAACAGCAGCTTTGTTAGTTTTGAAAAAAAAGTCCACGAAATTTGGGGAAGCGAAGAGGAATTTTAATCACTGAAAAGCAGCGTATCCTGATACTGGATTTGATAGAAGAAGCTTGCAAGGAGGGCGTTACATTGCTTCTGAGGCAACGATAAATTTGCCAAGTTAGCCCCCTGTCTTAACTTCGCATTTACATGAACAAGGAGTTCAAAGAAAAATGCAGGGGGCAAGACTCAGACAGGGGGCAAGGGCGGGTAATAACAATTTCTTATGGAGATATTAATCAATGACGAATCAAGAAGATAGCATGCAAAAAGACTTGAATATCCTAGAATTGATTGATTTGAAAATCACAAGATACTTTAATAAAAGCTTGTATATAAGTGATTTAATTTATGATCTTGAAAGTTATTTAAATCAACTTACAACAGTTGATGACCTATGGAAAAAAATTTTAGAACTATATGGCTAGATATAGAAGTTGCTTATTCATTAGCCCTAGATAAAGGTTTTGAAAATCTTACAAGGGAAGGTGCTGTACTAGCAGAAAGTTCTTTGTTCAACCTAAAAACAATGACAAAAAATAAAATAATTGATTTAAAGACCATAGGAATGAATAAGCCTCCGATTTTTTAATCTCAAAGATCTAATTGAGAAGGGAGGCGGTTTTAAGCATTAAGGTGAGCTCTTTAAGGCAGGTGGGATGATGATTTTCCTTTTCAAGGAGGAATTTTAGGCCGCTAAAATGCCTTTTTGCAATTGCTGGTTTTAGCCGAACAAAGTTTAGATGGGTAAGATAGTATTCAACAATAGGGTTGGTGGAGTCAACTTCGTGATATCGATTTAATACTTCAAGGGCCTCTTTTTTTCTTCCAAGTTGTAGCCAGGTGACTGCTAAGTGAAAAATTCCATCACGAAATTTTGGGTAGGTTTTTAATACAGCTTCAAGTTCACGTTGCTTTCTAAAGATGGATTCTCTTGTTTCATTCACATGATCATAGATCACTTCTAATCCCTTTTCATCCACATAGCCGTTAAGGTAGTCTTCAATTAAACTATTTGCCATAATTGATCCTTCTACTTTTTGTCCTTTCACCTTTTTTAGATAAAAATCAGCTTTTTTCTTATCCCCTTTCATCAGGTAGTTATATCCAAGAAATGATTCTGTAAGGGGATCATCAGGGATAAAGGCTAATGCCTTTTGGTATTCTTCGATCGCTCTATCATGGTTTTTTGCCTGCCAAAATACAGAGGCGCCGTTTATATGGTGCAAACCGACTACTTGCTTTAACGTTTTATGCTCTATCGATTTTGTTTGAATGCTTAAGTATTGTTCCGTGGGTACATGGATTCCGCGAGCTGTGGTCTCTATATTTAACGTTTCTCCATTTTTTGAAGTGTAGCTTAAATAGATGTGACCTGGGGGAGTGCAGATGGTAAGATTTAGGCCCAGCCTTTGTGCAATACTTAAATAAAGGATAGAAACACCCAAACAAACACCATGATGACTATCTAAAATGGAGGGTAAAAAAGTGTATTCATCCACATCTTTTATCCATAAAGAATGAGGCGGAAATCTAAAGAGCATTTCATAGAAGATAAAATAGGAGATTTTTTCGATGATCTGTTCATCAGTGGGATTTTTATCTAAACGAGAGAGGATGGAAAGGGCAAATAGATCAAGGGTTGCTTCATAACTTTCAATCACATCCATCTGATTTTTACCATACTGGGAAAGAAAAATCGCACGGGATAAATCCACTTCATCTGTAGGTAGCGCTAAAACCTCTTCTGTAGATGTGGCGCTATGACCTTTTAACTTTCGATGTTTTAAATGATCGGAAATATGAGTGATAAACTCTATCTGCTCTTTTGAAAGCTTTGGCAGGGATTCTTCAGGCTGTTTGGTAAGGGTTCCTAAAAAGGTGTCTAAGTTCATCCTATGAAAAAGAGGAATATTTTGAAGTTGAATCGGTTTATCTCTATGCTTATCAATTAATGCAAAGGCATTTGATAGGGCTTTTTTGCCATATTCATTATCTTTATGCAGATGATAAAATGCAAAAAGCTTTGATAGACACTCAGGATCTTGTAAGCTATATAAAGCTTCGATCTCTTCATTTTTAGCATGAAGAGAGAAAACTGAAAAAAAAATGAGGAAAAAAAGTCGCTTCATAAAAAAATATTACTATAATGGGGAGTTATGAAAAAGAAAATTCCAACTTCCTCCTATAGACTTCAGTTATCTGACACCCTTGGCTTCAAAGAAGCGATAGATTTGCTCCCCTATCTATCAGAACTTGGTGTGGAAATGGTTTATACCAGCCCATATTTTGAAATTGTTAAAAACTCTCATAATGCTTATATGATTACATCCCCCTTACATATTGCTAAAGAACTAGGTGGAGAAAAGCTTTTTGAAGAATTTTGTAAAAGCTGTAAAAGTCATGGGCTTATCCATATGATGGACATTGTTCCAAATCATATGGCGGCAAATAGGGAAAATCCTTGGTGGGATGATGTGGTAAAAAATTTACAAAACTCGAAATACGGCTCTTTTTTTGATATAGATTGGAAGGCAGGGGGAGGATCTATTATTCTTCCAGGTCTTGTAAAAAATATTCATGAAAGTATTAACTATCGCCGTTTTTTTGATATATGTGAGATGGTAGGGTTAAAGATGGAAAATGAGGATCTTTATGAACTTTATTTTTCTAAAATTTTTAGTTATGTAAAAAAGGGATGGATTGGTGGATTTCGTGTAGATCATATTGATGGGTTAAAATTTCCGAAAAAGTTTTTAGAAAAGATCCATAATAAGTTTCCTCATTTATATGTGACTTTAGAGAAAATTCTCACTCCTAATGAAAAAATTCCTGATGGATTTATCTGCGATGGCACTGTTGGTTATGATGTCTTGAATTTACTCAATCAGGTAATGGTTGATGGTAGAAATGAAAGCAAGATTAATCGGTTGTATGAAAAGGTGAAAGAAGAAGTAGTAGATTTAGCAGAGATTAAAATTGCCTATTTAAATCATTACTTAATTAGCGAAATGAATAGATTTTCTAAAGATTTTGGGGTGGAAAAGGAAGAGCTCCTTCTTTTTTTAGCTCATTTTCCAATTTATAGAACCTATGTGGATGAAAAGGTTGAAGAGGTGGATAGAAAAGCTATTGAAGAGGCAGCAAGATTTACAAAAGGAACATTTTTTAAAACAGAAGTGTTAAAACCAGAGCATCGAGATACATGGTTAAAGTTACAACAAATCCTTCCTGCTGTGTTTGCCAAAGGGTACGAAGATACCTTTAACTATCGCTATTTAAGACTTACTTCTTTAAATGAGGTTGGCGGGGATTTAACCTCTTTTTCTATTTCCAATGAGCTCTTTCATCAGCGGATGGTCCATTTGTTTGCCCATTTTCCAAATACCATGCATACTTTATCCACTCACGATACCAAAAGATCCTTAGATGCAAGAATGAGAATTCATGTACTTGCTGAAATGGTGGATGAGTTTGAGCTCTATTTATCTTTTCTTCCCGATTTTGAGAGCCTACGTATGAGATATTTTTTCTTTCAAACATGGATAGCTGTTTTTGAAAAGGATCGATTGATTTCTTATATGATCAAAGCTGCACGTGAAAGCAAATATTATAGTGATCATCTTGAGCCAAATGATTCTTTTGAAAAGAAAATGACTGCTTGGATTGAATGTGTGCTTGATGATCAGATTCTTATGAACAAATTAACGCCTTTTAGAGAGCGC
>CAMCSI010000013.1 GCA_945877885.1 Chlamydia trachomatis | reverse complement strand
ATTTCATTTTTGTGAAAAAATATGTTGCAGTTTAAAATTTAAAGGTTTAGCATTTTAATTTTTAATAAATTTTGAGTTACAAAGTGAAAAAATTTATATTTACATTTTTAATATTTCCATTTTTAGTAAGAGCTCAAAATCTAACGATTGATCTTGGAAAGTTAGGTAAAATTGTATACTATTTTGAGGAGGGACTTTGTGAAAAAGTTGCTCGTCTATCTCCTGTAAATGAAGTAAAGTATGAACATCTCTATCATTATGATGAGGATAAAAAACTTATCTCTGAAAATTTAATCTATGGATTAGGAAAGATTGAATATTTAAGTGGTTTAGAAGAGGGTTACCTCATTACCAAGACGCCTTTTGGAGAGGAGAAGTGGACAGATAAAGATCGATCTACCTTTATAGAACCTACTATTCATAAGGCGTATGATGAATATGGGCGGCTTATCCAGAAAGGGACAAGCCAGTATTTTTACGAAGGCGATAAGCTAACAAGGATCTTATCTGATCAGAAGGATGTAATATATGGATATGATAGAAATCATAAAAAAGTCTATAAAAAATTAATTACTGAAGGTGTTGAAGAAGTAGAATATTATCTCTATTTAGGAAATAAGGAGATTGGAAGTATTTCAGCAGACGGCACTGTAAAATGGTTGCGTATTCCTGGATTGCAAAGGGGCACTGATCTAGTTAGAGCTATTGCGATAGAAACAGCCGATGCAATTTATGCACCTATTTACGATCATCGATGGAATATTGTGAAATTAGTCAATGTGGAAGATGGAACAGTTACATTGACAAGACCTGATCCTTTTGGAGAAAATTTAAATAAGCTTTCAGGATGTCCGTGGACATTTTGTAGTAAAAGGTACGATCCAGATACAAATCTTGTGGATTTTGGCTACAGATATTATGATATCGATCTAAAAGAATGGACAAGCCTTGATCCATTGATGCAGGATACAAATCCATATCGGTATTGTTTTAATAATCCGATGCAATTTATGGATCCCGATGGTAGATATGGATTTATCATTCCGGTTCTTTCCTGGGCCGGTGGGGCTATTACTTTCCCTTTATGGGGACCGGAATTTCTAGCGTTTTTGGCCGGTGCCAGTGTTGCTTATATCGGTTGTGAAATCTGTGACTATTGCAATAAGATAAATCAAAACCATCAGGAAGAAAAAGTCCCACCTTATACCTGGGATGATTTAGGAGGTGATTCGAGTAAATGCCCAGATGAAGGTTTTGAGTGGAGGGGGGAGGGTGAACCTGAAGATGGATTAGGAAATTGGATAAGAGGAGATAAAAAAAATAGAGAAAAATTATATCCTGATTTTAATCATAAATATCATCCACCTCATTGGGATTATTATAGCCCAGAATTTCCAGGTGGGGTTAGAATTTATCCAGACAAATGGGAGTATAAATAATTATGGGACAATTAGTTCGATATTCATTAGATCCGGAATATATGCTTGAGTATATACATTGGAATCTTGAAAAAGGAAATACTTTATCAAAAGCGGTGTTAAAGCATGTGATGTTTGGTAAAGGTGAATTTTTTACTTATCTTAAGAATGGTTTAACAGAAAGTGTTGTTAATCAACCGAGAAATATACATGTAGGCAGTAGAGTAAAAGAAAAAATGGTTGAGGTTCTTTTTGAAGAGCTAACAGGGTTTAAGAATTATATTTGCATATTTGATGATCACGAAGAAGATTACAAAGAGGAAGGCAATTGGGAGCTTTATAATAAAATTGGCGTACACTATAATAAAGAGATGTATTACATGATTCAATCAAATGAGATTAATAAAGATATCATTATGGATTGTTTAAAAGCATCGGATATTATCTGGCATTCTTTGTGTATAGTAAGCAAATACCCTTATAAAAAGAATAAATATCAAAGTATATCAAGGGAAGAATTGGAAGATATAGCAAGAAATGCGGAGATGATATTACTTTTAGCTTATGACGCTGAAGGGTATATTATTTGGAAAAAAAACCAGGGACTGAAAATCTAATTTCAGAAGTATTTAGGAGTGTCATTATGGATAACGTATTACTTACACCTTTACCGCATGAAACTACTCGTGATTTTTTTATCACTGTACTTAAATCTGGAAACTCTTTAGCTAGAGAATTGTTACATAAGTTAGATTTTGAGGGAGGGCATTTTTTTTCTCTAATTTCAAATTCTGCTGATGTATCTAAAATCAGATATTTAGAAAGTGGTGGGATCATTCCTGAGGAACCTTTAGAAGAAATAGAAATATCAGAAAAAAAATACCTTAAGCAAAAAAAAGGAACTTCTGCGTTAGAGTTGTCGAAATTCTTAAGACTCTCTTTGAATAAGGACGCTAAACAATTATGCATATTTGAAGAGATTGTATTTGAAAAAGGTGATAAATGTATTTCTCGATTAGGACCCTATATTAAATATTATGAGAAGGAGATTTACTATTTTTTATCTCAGGAAAATTGTACGGAATCAAATCTTTACTCGTTGATTAAACAAGCAGATGGACAGTGGTATTATATGAATATCATTACTACTTCTGAATTATTATTCAAAAATGATCAATTAAGTAAAGAGGATATCTCCAGCCTTGCCTCAAATACAACTCATTTAATTTTAGGTGCTTATGATATGGAGGGATATGTATGTCTACAAACATCTAAAGCATAAATGGCAGAAAGGAGTTTAAGCGTTGTAGGCGGCAGAGGAGGCAGAGCCTCCATGGCCTGTCCAATTGGTGTGGAAAAATTCGCTTTCGGGCTTATCTATTCGTTGATAAGTATGGGCGCCGAAATAATCACGTATGGCCATTAAGATGTTAGCAGGAAGCGTCTCTGAGGTGATTCCATCGAAGAAGGAGAGGGCGGAGGAAAAACATGGGCAGGGGATATGATGGGTTACGGCAAGAGAGATGGTTTCTCTCCAATCTTCATTGCATTTAAGCATCGCTTTTTTGAAAAATTCGTCGTGAAGGAGAGTTTCTAAGTTTGGGTTTTGTTCAAAGGCATGTTCTATGTTATTTAAGAATTTACTTCTGATGATACAACCATTCATCCACATACGTGCAATGGCTGCAAATTGTAAGTTCCATTTATATTTGGTAGAGGCAGCTTTCATCAGCATATAACCTTGTGTGTACGAGATAATTTTTGATGCATAAAGACCGCGCTCTACATTAGCAATAATTAAATCTCTATCTTTGCTGCATAATCTTGTATGACGTTTATAGATTTTTGAAAGCTCAGATCGTACGGGTTTATAGGTGGATAGATAGCGGGCATAGACCGATTCTGTGATCATAGATAGTGGAACACCCTCTTCTAAAGAGCTTTCTGCTGTCCATTTTCCAGTTCCTTTTTGCATAGCCACATCGAGCACTTTACTTACTAAAGGGTATCCATCGGTATCTTCAAAGCCAAGTACTGCGGCGGTAATCTCGATCAAAAAGCTATTTAAATCCCCTTTATTCCACTCTAGGAAAATTTTTGATAAGGCTTTTTCATCCAAACCGACGGTGTGCATTAAGATATCGGCTGCCTCACATATAAGCTGAATATCCCCATACTCAATACCATTATGTACCATCTTTACGTAATGACCTGCTCCGCCTTTGCCTACATAATCACAACAAGGATCACCCTTAGGTGTCTTTGCAGAAATGGTTTGCAACATCTCTTTTACATGATTCCAGGCCTCTTTGCTACCACCTGGCATCATAGATGGACCATGACGGGCTCCATCTTCTCCTCCGGAGATCCCGCAGCCTAAGAAATATAAACCTTTAGCTTCTAATTCTTTAATACGTCTTTCGGTATCTTGATAGAAGCTATTTCCACCATCGATGATAATATCACCTTTTTCTAGGTGAGGGGTAAGGATATTAATGAATTCATCAACGGGACTCCCAGCTTTTACCATTAATAGGATACGTCTTGGTGTTGCAAGAGAGGAGCAAAATTCTTCAATGGATTTGCAGCCTTTAATTTTTGTCCCTTTTGCCTCACCTTTCATGAACTCATCGACTTTGGAAGTTGTTCTATTATAGCAAGATACTCTAAAATTATGGTCGTTAAAATTTAAAATAAGGTTTTGGCCCATGACGGCTAATCCAATTACACCTATATCTGACTTATCGTTCATCTATTTGCTCCCATAACTGAGGTTATTATCCTTCATCATAAGCTTTTTAGGTCATTTTATTTCAAGAAGATTTAATTGTCTTCAGTCTTAAGGATTTGGATGAAGGCAGATTGGGGGATATTCACTTTACCGAATTTTTTCATTTTCGCTTTACCCTTTTTCTGTTTTTCTAAAAGCTTTCTTTTTCGCGTAATGTCTCCGCCATAGCATTTAGCAGTAACGTTTTTAGACATGGCAGAAATGGTTTCTCTAGCAATGATTTTTCCGCCAATGGCTGCTTGGATAGGTACTTTAAATTGTTGCTTAGGTAGGATCTCTTTTAGACGCTTACAAAGCTCTCTACCTTTTGCCTCTGCCTTTGAGGCGTGAACAAGTGTTGAAAAAGCATCGACGGGATCATCATTGATACGAATTTCAAGTTTAATGATTTTGCTTTTTTCATAGCTTGAATGCTTATAATCAAATGAGGCATAGCCTTGAGTAATTGATTTTAGTCTATCATTAAAGTCGATGATCACTTCGTTTAAGGGAACTCTGATGTGAAGAAAGACACGGCCCCCTTCAATGGTTTCCATATTAACGAGTTCGCCGCGTTTTTCGTTTACAAGATTCATCACCCCGCCCATATAGTTAGCAGGAACTAAGATATTACAAATAACCCATGGCTCACTTGTAGATTCTATAACGGTTGGGTCTGGAAAAAATGAGGGATTATCCACTTCAATCACATCCCCATTAGTTTTGGTGATATGGTACTGAACACTTGGCGCCGTTGTAATCACATCAATATTAAATTCTCGATTAATTCTTTCGAAAACAATTTCAAGATGTAGAAGACCTAAAAATCCGCATCTAAAACCCATTCCTAATACTTGAGAATTTTCTTGTTCTACAAAAAGGGCTGAGTCATTAAGTCGTAGTTTTGCTAAGGCATCAGCAAGTCCATCGTAATCACAGGATTCAACAGGGTAGACACCTGCATATACAACAGGATTGATCTCTTTAAAACCAGGCAGTGCCTCAGTTACAAATTCTTTTTGTAAAGTGAGCGTATCGCCAACTTTTACATCGGAAGGCTTTTTGATATTGGCAAGAATATATCCTACTTCGCCTGCATTAAGGATTTTTGTAGGTAATTCTTTTGGATTAAAAATACCCACTTCTAAAATTTCAAACGTTTTTTCTGTAGCAAGAAACTTGATCACATCACCTTTTTTTAAAGATCCAGACATTACACGAACGTAGGTGTAAATACCTCTGTATATATCATAGTGGGAATCAAAAACTAGAGCTTTAGTTTTAGTTTCGGTTGTTTGTTTAGGTGGGGGTAAAGAATAAACGATCTCTTCTAAAATATCTGCAATACCCAAACCTGTTTTTGCTGAGGCTAAAATGGCATTGCTGGCATCAATGCCAAGCATATCTTTAATTTGCGCTTTAACAGCCTCAGGATCGGCAGCTGGAAGATCAACTTTATTTAACACTGTTAGAATCTGTAATCCGCGCTCTTTGGCTAAATTCATATTGGCCACCGTTTGAGCTTGTACCCCTTGTGCTGCATCTACAATTAAAATTGCCCCTTCACAAGCAGCAAGAGATCTTGATACCTCGTAGGAAAAATCCACATGGCCAGGGGTGTCAATAAAATTCATTTGATAAGTATTACCATCAGAACATTTATAGGTCATAGTCACAGGATGAGCTTTAATTGTGATACCACGTTCTTGCTCAAGATCCATGTCATCAAGAAATTGCGCTTTTAAATCTCGCTTATCAACAGTACCGGTAATTTCAAGCAAACGATCAGAGATGGTAGATTTACCATGATCAATATGCGCTATGATGGAAAAGTTTCTAATCTTGCTTTGGTCTATAGTCATGCGAGCAAGTATAGTGGATTATGCTTTAAATTTCCACCTCAAATTTTATTCGAACGTTCATCGGGAAATAGAAAATAATCCAACAAAGGCGCCATTACTAGATGTGGTTGCATTTGTACTTTTTGAACCACCCGCAAACCAAGTTTGCTAGAGATCACAGAGAACACAGAGAAATGCATTAAATTTATACTGATTTTTGAATAATTCAAAGGATTTTCTCTGTGATCTCTGTGATCTCTAGTGAGCAAAGCGAGCGGGTGGTTAAAATACTGCTTTACAAGTGACGTGTTTTGCTAAAGATTATTTAGCGGTAACAGGCTCTTGATTTTTTGCATTTGCTATATCATGATCATTACTAGATGTGGTTGTATGTGTACTTTTTGAACCACCCGCAAACCAAGTTTGCTAGAGATCACAGAGAACACAGAGAAATGCATTAAATTTTTACAGATTTTTGAATAATTCAAAGGATTTTCTCTGTGATCTCTGTGATCTCTAGTGAGCAAAGCGAGCGGGTGGTTAAAATACTGCTTTACAAGTGACATGTTTTGCTAAAGATTATTTAGCTGTAACAGGCTCTTGATTTTTTGCATTTGCTATATCATGATCATTACTAGATGTGGTTGTATTTGTACTTTTTGAACCACTCGCAAGCAAAGCTTGCTAGAGATCACAGAGAACACAAAGAAATGCATTAAATTTTTACAGATTTTAAAATCATTCAAAGGATTTTCTCTGTGATCTCTAGTGAGCAAAGCGAGCGGGTGGTTAAAATACTGCTTTACAAGTGACGTGTTTTGCTAAAGATTATTTAGCGGTGACAGGATCTTGATTTTTTGCATTTGCTATATCATGATCATTACTAGATGTGGTTGTATTTGTACTTTTTGAACCACTCGCAAGCACAGCTTGCTAGAGATCACAGAGAACACAGAGAAATGCATTAAATTTATACTGATTTTTGAATAATTCAAAGGATTTTCTCTGTGTTCTCTGTGATCTCTAGTGAGCAAAGCGAGCGGGTGGTTAAAATACTGCAAGTAGGTGATTTGTGTTGTATAAAAGGTAAAAATTCTGTTTTATCACTTGATGATAAAGAAAAAGGCGGTGGGGATAATCCCACCGCCTTTTTTACAAGTGACATGTTTTGCTAAAGATTATTTAGCTGTAACAGGCTCTTGATTTTTTGCATTTGCTGCAGTCTCTTTTGCAGTTTCAGCTTCTTCTTTTGCATTTGCTATATCATGATCATTCATAGCTTTTTTGAAATGTTTATCTAAAGCGTATACAGATAGAATCCAAAGCCCAACTATGATAAGAAGTATCACAGATAAGTAAGGAGTCATTGCAGCAATACTTCCAAGAGATATAATCATAAATTGTTGTATAAATGCACCACCTGATTTACCAAGTCTTGCACCAACTACATCAATTGCAGCTTTTCCTTTTACTTTTGAATCTTGATCAAGAGGGATGTAAGTCATCTCTTTTGTCGGATCGAATAAGGAATATTTTGTAGCCTTACTCAAAATATTTTGCATTGTACCAAATAACACTGCAAGCGCTAATGGAGTTGTTCCAAAGCTTGCAATCATACCTGCTATATTTTTGTTGAAAATCATGAATGAGAAGAATAAAGCACCAGTAATAAGAATCATTACAGGAGTACATAGAGCAGAGAATCTCCATCCCATTTTTCTAATTGAATTTCCACCAATAAACAACATCATAAAGATAGTTACAATACCTGTATTTGCAGAGAATCCACCCATAAAAGCACTGTATGCATTAGGATCTGGGTAGGCAAGTTTAAGTTGACTCTTCCAAGTCACTTCAACCATATTAATACACATACCATATCCAATTACAACCATTGCGATCAATCCTAAGTATCTTGAAGTCATGATTAGCTTAAGACTTTGTCCTAATGTAAGTTTTGGCTTTTCTTTCTTCATTTTTTTCTGAGCGCTTACATCATAAAAACGTGGATCAGTTAATACATATTTGTTAACCCACCAGTAAATTGCAAGTACTGCAACACCTGAAATTGCAACCGCTGCAGTCAGCCAGTATAATGAAACCTGCCAAGTATCTGTTATACCTGTACCGATAGAACGGTCTGGACGAGATGCCCAAGTAATATAGCTACCTGCAAGAATTAAGGAGAAGTTTGCACCAAGTCCAAATAAGCTATAAAATCTTTTTGATTCTGATACTTTTGTAATATCGTTTGCAAAACCCCAGAAAAGTAGAGATAAGCACACACTACCCCAAAGCTCAGCCATGATGTAAAATGTGGAATAAGTCCAGTTTCTTAAAATACAAATAAGTCCCATAAATCCAGATGGAAGTATACCTTCCAACATGTCGCAAAATGCGTTTGGATGTAAAGCATCTCTATTTGGATAAAGAACTGTTGAAAACAATGAAAAGTATACAATAAATGGTACTACAGATGCGTAAAACAAGTTCTTTTTTGAAAGAACGTTAGCCATTTTTGAGTAAAGAAGCATAAACAAGATAGCCACTGGCAACACGCCGTACACCTTTAAGAAAGGAATGGCTTCAGCACCAGATTTAGGAGCTGTCATGATAAGAGTATCTTTAGTATCTCTTAAAATTGTGTAGTTAAAAAGTATACAAAAGAAAAGAAAAAGCATTGGTAGCAGTTTCTTTAATTCGTAATTATGAATCGGCCATAAGAAAGATCTGATTTTTCCAAATTCAGCCGCATCATCGGTTTTAGTTTTTGTTGACATTTTGTTCCTTATATTGAAATTCTTTTTTTCTAATCACTTTATATGATATAGGGGGTCCATTTTATATTCAAGCATAAAAAAAGCCCCCCTAAGGGGTTAGGGAGGCTTTTTTTATATCTGTAAAATTTAATCTTTATCCATAGCCATAAATTGTTTATTAGCATCTTGAATAAATTGATAACTTTCCGCAGATTCTTTATAGGCAAACCATAATTCATCTTCCACTAGCCCTTGACGAATAGAGGTCATCAAATTTCTTTTAGCAGTTGCTAAAGAAGTTTTTGGACTAAGAAGTGAAATCATTTCTTTATCGCCTGTTTGTTTGGCTATGTTTAAAAGTCTTTCTAATTGAATTCTTGTAAACGTCATTTGATCTTTTCTTTTCTTAGATCCACGAGCAGCACGTTGTTTTGGAGCCACAGCATTTGGCTTCTTTGGGTTTATAATAAATTGTTTAATTAAAGAGCCTAATTCAAAAGGTTGCTTTAATTTCATTTTTCTTAGCGTAAAGTGGTGCATGTAACCACCTATAGACATAGGTAGAAATCTACAAAGATCATTTTCTTTATCCCCGCCAATTTTTTCAATAGCAGTTGTTATTACATCTTCAATATCTTCTAGAGATTTACCTTGTTTGTTTTCTTTTTCGTTCATTTCTATATCACCTAATTTAAATTATTGTACAATGATAAAAAGAATCTACTATTGGTTAAATAATAACAAGTTTTTTTCTTCATCTATTCTTCTTACATAAAAACTAAAGTTTATGGCATACTTAAGGAGGGCTTTCAGGATGAGGTTTACCGCTATGAATAAAAATCTATTTTACATCACTTTTTTTTTACTAACATTAATCATTTTTTCGTACTTTATACCAAATAAAGGGCAAAAAAACCTATTAAAAAGGGAGATTTTATCTACAACAGTGATGATTGATAGCCTTGTTAAAGAGATCGTAAAAGAAGAATTTACTTGTCAATTATTGATGGAGGGAGAAGTAGACCCCCATTCCTATCAAATGAGAAAGGGGGATAAAGAAAAGATTCAAAGAGCGGATCTTATTTTCGGTAACGGCCTTTCTTTAGAACATAATCCAAGTCTTGTGTATCAACTGCAGCAACAAAAAACGATATTTGTAGGGGATAAATTACTCAAAAGTCATCCTGAGTTAATTATTTCAAAAGAAAAAGAGGTAGATCCACATATTTGGATGGATTTAAATCTTATGTGCTACGTGGTGGATGAAATCAATCTTGCTATTTGTAAGATAGATCCAGACAACCAAGAAAAATACACTCAAAATAGTGAAATTTTAAAAGCAAAGATGAACGCGTTAGATCAAAAGATTTTGCAATTAATGGGAACTATTCCTGATGAAAATAGATACCTGGTATCCTCTCACGATGCATTTAATTACTTTGTGCGAAGATATTTTAAAACAGATAAAGAGGATCGATTATTTTCTATGCAAGGGTTATCTCCTGAGGCTGAAATTTCGTTAAAAAGAATAGGGATGGTTACCTCATTTATTAGGAAACATAATATTACAGCGATTTTTTATGAGTCAAATCTTCCAAAAGATGCCTTAAATAAAGTAATAGAAATTTGCAAAGGGTTTAATGTTCAAGTATCCATTTGTAAAGAGCCTCTTTATGGTGATACTTTAGGCGGTATGACTTATTTACAGATGATGGAACATAATGCAGAGGTGATTGCAAAAAATTTGAAGAAGGAGAAAAATAATGGATGATGAGATTGAAGTGAGTTCACTAACCGTTCATTATGAGACAGTAGCAGCGCTAATTGATATTAACGTAAAGATTAAAAAGGGGCTCATGACAGCCATCATTGGTCCAAATGGTGCGGGAAAAAGTACGTTTGTCAAGGCGATTTTGAATTTAACAAAAAAGACAAGTGGGGTCGTTTCATTTTTTGGAAAATCGTTTGAAGAGATGAAGGATAATATTGCTTATGTTTGCCAAACAAAAGAGGTAGATTGGGACTTTCCTATCACAGTAAGAGAGGTGATTTTAATGGGAAGTTATGCTCGGTCCCATCTTTTTGGTAAATACTGTCAAAAAGATTTAAAAAAATGTGAGTTGCTCCTTATAAAATTTGGATTGTTTGAAAAACGCAATGCGCTAATTTCAGAACTTTCTGGAGGGCAAAGGCAAAGATTATTTATTGCAAGAGCTTATATGCAAGAGGCACAAATTTATATTTTTGATGAACCGATGGCTTTTGTCGATTTTACCACCTCTGAGATGATTATTGAGAGTATGAAAGAGCTGAGAGATTCAGGACATACGGTGATTTGTGTGCATCATAATTTAGATGAGGTGAAAAAAGAGTTTGATGAAGCAGTACTTTTATGTCACCATTTAGTCGATGCTGGGCCTGTACACGATGTCTTACGTAAAAAGAATTTGGTCAATGCTTACCAAGCAAAAGATTCTATTTTGACAGATGCGTTTATTCTGTCTAAAGAAAAAGAGTGCGGACTTGTATGATAAAAAACCTCTTTTCTGACTTATACATGCTTTTGACAGATCCTACCTATTCTGTGTCCGTGATAGGGTCCATCCTTTCCTGTATTTCTCTTTCATGGATGGGGGTGATTTACTCCCTTCGAAAGAGCGCGTTAGTAGGAGAGGTAATTGCTCATAGTGCTTTCCCTGGATTAATCCTTGGTGCTTTTGTAGGGATTTACTTTCACGCAGACGAGAAGTGGATGTCCATCTTGTTTATTGTAGGGGCCATTATAACCTCTTATTTATCGATGAAAAAACTCGCATTTTTACAAGAAAAATGGCATAAAAGCGCCGATAGTTCGTTGATGATTTCCATTTCTGCATTTTTGGGAGTAGGGGTTTTACTTGCCTCTATTATTCAATCAATAAATCCAATGGTTTATAAAGATGTGGTTATTTTTTTATATGGACGTACAGCTACCATGCTTTATTTTCATTTAGTCATGTATGCAATTGTTATGGCGCTATTACTTATTTTTATCGTTACATCCCATAGACGTATTCAAATTTTTGAGTTTGATAAGACTTTTGCCTCTTTTTTAGGAATTGGTCGTTTATTAGATAGCTTTATTTTGATGATGACATTAGTGGTGGTCATATTAGGGTTAAGAAGTTGTGGAATTTTGCTTTTATCAGGTATGATGGCAACTCCTGCTATTGCCTCTAGATTTTGGGTGAGAAGAATTTCCTCGATGTTTATCCTTTCCTCTGTTTTTGCAGCAATTTCTGCTTTAATAGGTGGGTATTTATCCCTTTATTTAGGCGGGGAAGGGGTTATTTTACCCACAGGGCCTGTAATTACCATAGTTTCAGCATCTATTACCTTTTTTTCCATTTTAGTGGGCATTAGAGGCGGGGTGATTTTAAGAGTGGTCCGAAGGTTATCATTTTCCATCCGTTGTCACGAAGAAAATATTTTAAAAGCGCTGTATAAGAAAAATGAGAAAATGGCGTTTAAGGAAATTATGGAATTTCTTCAAACAGGAGGTATTTTATTTTTCTTTGTGTTATTGCGCGTGAGAAAAAAGGTAAAAATTTTACCAGGATGGAATGTAGAGTTAAAAGAAGAAGGGCGCCTGTGCGCTGAGCGGATCATCAGACTGCATAGACTTTGGGAAGTGTATCTATATGAGGTGGGCTTTGCAAAGAGCCGTATTCATGTATTTGCCGAACAGATAGAACATGTGCTTACAGATGAGATGGAAGAGATGCTATTAAAAAGACTCGGCAACCCAACCCACTGTCCGCACAAGCAGATAATTCCTGCAAAAAAGGAGGTCTCTATTGAACCTGTTTAATTTTTTTACCGCCCAAGAAGGGGTTTGTCTTTTACTTTTATTATGTTTTAGTATTTCTCTATCATTAATTGGTACATTTTTATTTTTACAGAAAAAGTCGATGATGGCCAATGCCATTTCTCATACTGTGTTATTTGGTATAGCGATTCTTTTTGTTGGAATGAAGATTTTTTCTAAAACAGAATATTTTGCTCCTTTATCTTTGAATATGGGATTATATATTGTGGTTTCAGTGATCACCACTTTTCTCACTATTTTCCTCATCGAATGCTTAAAAAAATATACCCATATCAATAATGATGCAAGCACAGCAATTGTCTTTTCAACCCTATTTTCTGCAGGGGCCATTTTAATCACATTATTTACCCGATCCTCTCATGTTGGGGTAGATATTATCATGGGAAATCTAGATTTGATCCATGTAAATGATCTGATCACTGCCGCTTTTATACTTTTTGCTTGCGCAGGTTTTATCTTTGTCTTTATGAAAGATCTTACGGTCCTTTCTTTTGATCGATCGCTTGCTCATTTTTCAGGAAGGTCGATGAAACTTTTACAATTTGGCTTTTTGTTTTTAACAAGTTTAACGATTACTAGTGGATTTCGCTTTATTGGTATTGCCCCTGTGCTTGGATTGATTATTCTTCCCCCTGTATGTGCTTCTTTATATAGCAAAAGTATCCCTCAGTTGATTACATTTTCTATTTACTCTAATATTTGTGTAGGAATAGTTTCTGTAATGACAACAAAGTTTTTTTATCAAAAATTTGGCATTGGGCTATCGACATCTGGAATGCTTGTGACGCTACATTTTGCTTTGTTTCTTTCTCTTTTAGTGAAAAAAAGAGTAGAGGCAAGGGTATGAAAAATATTGCCATCCTTGGATCTACTGGCTGTGTAGGAAAAAAAACATTAGAGGTGATTAAAGCTTTTCCTGATGAAATGAGAGCCTATGCATTGAGCTGTCATTCCAATACAGAATTATTTAAAGAGCAGATAAAAGAATTTTCCCCTCACTTAATAGCGATCACCCATCCAGAAAAGGGGAAAGACTTCCCTTCTGCTATTTCTATGGAAGAGATGGTCTCTCATTCAGATGTTGATCTTGTTGTGCTTGCAACTGTTGGGTTTAGTTCAGTGCCGCTTGCTTTTTTAGCAGTAAATGCAGGAAAAGATGTAGCCATTGCTAGCAAAGAAATTTTGGTATGCGCTGGAGAGGCTTTTATGCGTCTTTGTAGGGAAAAAAAGGTTAATGTATTTACATTAGATCATGAACAAAGTGCTCTAGAGCAGTGTTTGTTAGGAGAAGATCTACTTCAAGTAGAACAATTAATTCTTACGGCATCAGGAGGGGTGTTTTTTAACCGACAAGAAGAGGTTGAATTTAGTGCTTTTGAGGCGATGAGCCACCGGAATCATGATTGTGGAAAAAAGGTGGCCATTAATTGTTCAACGATGATGAATAAAGGGTTAGAAGTAATAGAAAGTTTTCACTATTTTGGAATTAAGAAAGAAAAAATAGATGTAGTGATTCATCCGCAAAGTTTAGTACAAAGTTTAGTCTCTTTTAAAGATGGCGCTTTTAAGGCAGTAATTTCTGAGCCAGATTTAGTTTTTCCT
>CAMCSI010000012.1 GCA_945877885.1 Chlamydia trachomatis | reverse complement strand
CTAGTACTATGATACGTATCGATCTTGGAGGGACACGAGGAACTGCGCAGAGGAGGAGACAAGCTGCTTGGGATGATTCTTGGACTCTGAAACTACTGTCAAGAATATTCGAGGTGGACCTGTAAAGGAATTTTAATCAAAAAGCCCTGCCACCACCCTGGTTAATATCCATTGCATACCCCTTTTACAATTAAAAAATCAAAATAACCTTTTTTTTACAATCTTAATTTCGTGGATTTCAAATTAAAAAAGCATTTAAAAATCATTGAAGTTAACCCTCCCATTTCCTATATCTGGGAATATGCCAAAAAACACCTACGCTGCACCCTATGATTTAGTCTCCCCTGATGGAAAAATCACAAAAATCGAAAAAATTTGCGAAACTTCTTCAAAAGTTGAAATTCTAATAGAAGATATTCATGAAAATTTCGTGGGCTTTTCCATTGATAAAGAAGATATTACCTTTAATATTAAAAGCACATTTGCCCAACTGGGAATCGATAGCAGACTAAATGATCTAGAACTTTCTGAAACTCTTTCCTCAGCAAAAGTTCAAATCACCCTCTTTTCTTTTAATTCTATAGGAATCAGTCTATTATCCCTACTAACACCTGGTGTTTTTGTAGGAAAGCTATTTGCTAAAGATCCACGCCGGATTATTCGCTCCTCTCACTATTTAAATCGACTGTTCGGTAAAAGTGACGCCTTTGGTAACCCGTTACTTGTTCTATCTGAAGAATATAATAAAGAGATCATCATAGATGATAGCGAAAAACATCGAGTTCTAGTGAAAATCCCCCTTTTAGAGGGTGTTTTTGTCTATGATGAATACATCAAAGGGTTTTTACCCACTGTTGTCAAAGGGTTATATGAAAATAAGCCCTCCTTTAGAAGGTTTCTTTACCTCCATCAACAACATTTACAAAACCCTCGAGTTATTCCCAAAAACGACTTTTTATTAGTTAAAACGATGAAAATGAGCATTCGAACACTATTTTCCTGTGTCGCCCATGACGCTTTGCCAAAAGGGTATAACCACGCAAGCGCCGATATCCTAGAGCCTCAAATGACAACTGGGGATATATTTGAATTTCACGCAGAAAATCCAAATAACCCACCAACAGAAGAAATCACCCATATTCCATTAGAGTTTTACTCTCTTGAGCCTTATAGGGAATTTTTCTTCTTTTCAGATAAAGAACTTCTACGAGAAGGACTTGAGAAAAAAGAGGTGGTCTTTAAAGCCTTGGATTCTGCCCCCGCTGAGGATAATTGCGCAGTGTTTATTGTTAAAAAGTTTCAGCTAGAAAAACTTACCCCAAAGGATTGGATAGTTGGCGATCTTGGACTCTCACAATCTTTGCCAGATTTTGCCAAATCACGTGAAGAAAAAATGACTATCCACGAATACGTTACAGGACAGGCGGAATATCCAATCCTTAAATCGATGCAAGAAGGTTACATCACTTCACAAGGTATACTATTTACAAAAAATTTCCCATCCACTTTACTTGGTAATTTTTTACTAAACGAGCATGTAACAAGATGTCTAAAGGGTATCTATTTTTCAAAAGCCTCGAATAATCATGGGGATTACTTTTCCCATGATGATCGATCTTTATTAAGAAGTCTTGCAAAACAAGATGTGGATGTCTTTTGGGCAGATAGAAAAACCGACCTTTTACTAAAGTATATTCCCCGAAGAGATATGGATACAGGCCTTTTTGTACCAATTGATAAAATTGATCAATATGAAAAGGCAACCATATTTGGTGTCTACGGCACCCGCTTTGAAATCACCTCCCATATAGAGCAATTACGCAAACTCTTTTTAGGACTGATCGATATGAAATCTAAAGTTGATCACGATCTATTTAGAGAAGATAAAACTATCGCAATAGCAACAGGTGGCGGCCCTGGTATTATGGCAATGGGTAATCAAATCGCCTCTGAACTCGATCTTCTTTCCATAGGTCACGCTGTCGATTTTAGAAAACCGCATGAACCTGAAAATACCCAAGAAACGATGAATCACTTTATCCAAGGTAAAATGACCTACCGGCTTGAGCAAGTCATTATCCGACAATCTGAATTTGGACTAGACTTCCCTATCTTCTTCGAGGGTGGTATCGGTACAGACTTTGAATTTGCCCTTGAAACCCTTCGAATCCAAGTGGGCTCAAAAAAGCCCGCCCCCCTCATCCTTTTTGGCCCCTATGACTATTGGAAAGAAAAGATCGCCTCCAATCACAAAATAAACCTAAAAAAAGGGACCATCAAAGGATCTGAATGGATCTCCAACTGCTTTTACTGCGTAGAAGATTACAAAGATGCCCTCTCCATCTACTATAAATATTTTACCGGTTCTCTTCCTATAGGAAAGGAGTTTAAAGGCTCTGCCGATGGATTTATGACTCCTTAGTCTACTATTTTTTATTTTAACGATGTTTTTTCAAACGACACTACATAGTTTACTAAAAAAAGTCTTGCCTTGAAGGAGATTGTGGTCTATAATGATCTATTCTTTTACGGGGCAATAGCTCAGTTGGTTAGAGCAACGGACTCATAACCCGTTGGTCCCTGGTTCAAGTCCAGGTTGCCCCATTCCTTTAAGATTCCTTTATTTGCAAGGCTTCTGAACTCAATTTACGCATTTTTTACGCAACTCATCTGATTCAATCAGGACAACAAAATAATTTCTATTCAAATTCTTTAAGATCTCTTTGTCTATCAATTATTATATTTAATGAGACAACTGCGCTGACACAGGGGGCAAGAAGCACCATGCCTTAGCAGAACAAACCCATTCTGCAAAAAAAGAAGTATACAAAGCCATGGCCCAATTGTATGCGGAACATCCCGAGTTCAGAAAAACAGCTGGATCCCTTCCATCCCCGATTAGCTATCTTTATGGCAGATGCGATGAAGATATTAGCTAATCGAGAGCTGTCTTAAAATTTAAAAATCCCTCCTTCAAAAATGAGGGAGGGTCCTTTCAAAGCATTATGATTAGGAACGAAGATTGCGGAAGTACTCAACTGCGCTTTCAGATTCATGAATGGCGGCTCTTGCTCTGGCAAACATTTCTCTTTCATATTTTTCTATCAATCCTGGCCAATCAATAGGATTTGGCGCACCTGCCAGCAAAGACGATAATAATCTCGCATCTTCAAGTACATTATTTCCGCCCAACGCTTTGTCCGGGGGCATAGAATGGGCTGAATCTCCTAAAAGAGTCGTCCTTCCTGTTGGAACCATTGGAAACCGATCTGAATCAGGAAATTGCGTGGTGCGTACAAGCCAAGGCGCCATGATTGCTTCTGCTGGGGTATCGCATACCAACTTCTTCAAATTCTTATGCCAAGGCTCATTTTCCATCAGCTGTTTGCAATGAGCTAATATCCGCATGCGACATTCTAATCCTTGATCAAACTGATACCACGGGGCATTTCTATTTTCTATTACTTCAGAAAATGCCCAGTAAACAGTAGGGCTTCTATCAGCTCTTTCCGAAAAACAGACTGTCATATAATGGGGATTTGGCCCGAGAAAACGAACCAGTCCCGTTCTGTTGAGAGGAAGCAGCATATCCCACTCCGGAGTACGATCGATTTGTCCTCCTAAAATGGCGCGATTGCTATCAACCACCCTTGGAATTGATCCCAAACTATTTCCAAATACAGAAGGCAATAATTCTCTTACGGAGGATCCTCCTCCATCGCATCCAACAAGCAAATCTCCGGTAGCATGCGATCCATCTTCGAAATGAACAACCACTTGATCGCCCTTGTCTTCAAACATGGAAAGGCGCTTGTTCCATGTGATGTCGATTCCTTCTTGCAAAATACTTCTCAGCTCAGTGCGGAGGAACTGTACAGCAGCATCCTGTCCTTGCGGGACACTGAAAAAAGGTTCCATTTTTTCATTTGCGCAGACAAACCCATCTCCAACATCCGCAACTTTAGCCTTGGACAAACGGCTCATTTTTTCAGGCGTCAGCACCGCAGATAATGCCTGCATTCCCAGCGATCGAATTGAAATCCGGTATCCCTGAGGTCTGCTGGCAGGGCTTTCATCTCTTTCAAAAACTGCAGCATGAAAGCCAGCTCTAGCAAGACCTTGGGCTAGAGCCAGCCCACCAATCCCTGCCCCAATAATTAATATTTTGTTTTTCATTTCATTCTCCTTTCTCAGTATTTAACCATTGAATTTCTGATTCAAGGAGAGCGATGCCATACCTCAATGCTTTGAGACGAGTCGTTTTTTGAGGCGAATCAGTTAAAATCCCTAGCCTCTCTTCAATTTGTTTGTATTCTTTATGTATCTTCTCAACTTTTTCCAATCTTTCCTGAAATAGCCGAATCATCTTCTTCCGATCTGTGATAAAAAAGAGTTTGAGAAGAAACTCGTTACGTGGGGTTTCCTCACCTGTTGGGCTTTCGAACCAAGCCTTAAATTCCGCTCGTCCTGTCTCTGTAATAGAAAAGACTTCTTTCTTTTTCTTTCCCACATAGGAAACTTCCGAAAGTGCTTTTCCTTCCTCAGCCAAAACCCTCAGCATCGGATAGATTGTAGAATCAGATTCACGCCAGAAATATACGGTTGATCTTCCCATAAGAGATTTGATCTCATATCCAGTACTAGGCCCATCAAAAAGGATCCCCAGAATGGCATATCTTGTTTTGTTAGATGCTTTCATTAAAAATACCTAGTTGCTGGGTATTTTACAGAGCCTGGTGATTTATGCACAATGGAAATTAATTTTTGACTGAGTGCGCATAATAATCTGATCAGCGTTCAAAAAAACAATATCATTGACCGATCGGTCAGTATCTGCTATTCTCTCCGTTTTGATTATTGAAATCTGTAATCATATAGGGGTACATGAAACAGCTAACTGATTTAAAATTGGAAGAGCGAACACCCCCCGTAGAAAACTTGGAAGCGATCCAAGACCCTAAAGAACGAATCGTATTTTTAATTGACTTTGTGCTGAATGAACTGGAAACAAGATCAGACCGGTTGCGATTCCTGTATATGCTCTATCTGTCAACAGAAGGTATCGCTGCTATTCAAGAAGCTATGAAAAAATATAAGGCGCAATTTGATCGCCTTTTTGCCGCAGAACAACAACTCTACAAAGACCTCGGGATTGCTGATCCTGAAATGGAAGCAACCTACCTCCGCTCAGTCCTTCTAGGCATTAGTTTAGAATATCTATTGAGTGGCAAAAATTATCCTCTAAAAACCATGAAAGAAAAAATCATTAAGCGGTACCTATGATCAGTTCCTTGACAACCAAAACCACTAGTCGCCCTAAAATTTCCATCTACATTGCCGCAAGCATTGATGGCTATATCGCTCGTAAAGATGGTGGCCTTGATTGGCTAGAGTATGGTCATGTAGGTGATGAGGATTACGGCTTTAAGAAATTTATTAATGGCATTGATGCATTAGTTCTTGGTAGGAACACTTATGACGTAGTTTCTGGCTTTGGTGAATGGCCGTATAAGGGCAAAAGAGTTATCGTGCTAAGTAATACATTAAAAGAGGTTAGGAAGGAAGCAGAGTTGTTTTGCGGACAACTGGCTGATCTAGCATCCGTGCTTCATTCTGAGGGTATCAAGCATGTGTGGGTTGACGGAGGGATCACTGTATCTAAATTCTTGGAGTCAGGACTAGTGGACGATATCACAATATCTGTAATCGCTACAGTTTTAGGATCAGGAATCCCGCTCTTTAGCACTATGAATAGGGAGCATAAATGTCACCTCGTATCTACCCAATCTTATCCAAGCGGTTTAGTGCAATTGAAATATGAGGTAGTCAAATGATCCGTGTTGCAGCCTATCAAGCGACTCCTAAACATTTGATGGGAGAACGACTACAACAAATCATAGAGGCTTTAGAAAAAGCCGATGATGAGCAGATCAATTTCCTTTGTTTTCCTGAAGGTTTTTTAACTGGCTATTATGCTGAAAAGGAACTTGCTGAACAAACTTCAATGGTAGTAGCGAGTTCCGATTTCCAAAATTTTCTTAAACGAGCTGCCCACTTTAAAGTCACTTTCATTATTGGCTTTAGTGAGCGAGAAAGTGATAAAATTTACGATTCAGCAGCAGTAATAGAAAAAGGCAAATTACTTGGGATTCAACGGAAACACTATTTATACCACGATTATTTTACCTCGGATAATCAATTTTTACCCTTTCAAAGCAAAGGCGTTACTTTTGGTGTTGTCATCTGTCTTGATACAAATTATTTTGAACCTGCACGTATTCTTGCATTGCAGGGAGCAACCATTCTATTTTCACCTATGTGCAATAAAGTCTCTTCGGATCATGCTTACGCAAAACGTCCCCCATACTATAGTCATTTTGTTGCCCGAACTCATGAAAATCGTTGTTGGCTCATCTCTGCTGATTGGATTTGGACTGATGATGGTACATCAGTTTGTCCAGGTCATAGCGTAATTTACGATCCAGATGGTCGTGAAGTCGCACGTAGCCAAGAAGGAAAAGAACAGTTTTTAATCGCTGATATCCCCCTCAATCATCTATTCCATGAAAAAGGACGAAGAGTACATGGAAGTCAGAAACTTGCCCAAGCTATTGAGCAATTGACACAAGGAGCGATGCAGTGGAAGTAGAAAGAAGTATCCAAAACATTCAACTTGATGGTACTCAACTACTTGCTTTAATTCAAAAAGCATTTCCTAATTGTCAGAGATTAGATCATTGGGAAATTCTTTCCGGAGGTGCGCTTAATACCACCTATAAGATTCAAATAGATCATGACACTTTTGCTTTAAGAATTTACGCTCGAGATCGAGCACATTGTAAAACAGAAAAAGCAATTCATCAGCTTATCGGAAAAGGTATTTCCACCCCTAAACTCGTTTATGCTGATGATGAAAATAGACCATGGGCTTACTCGATTTTTGAATTTGTCTCTGGGGTTCATATCTCGGAGGTGTCCAATCAAGAGAAAACTACCCTATCCTATGACCTAGGCCATGTGCTCGCTTCAATCCATGCATTTAAACTGCCTAAGGCCGGACTGTTTGGAGATGGTATTGCGATTGGACATCCTTTTGAACTAGGTTCAAGCCCTTACTTTGAAGAGACCTATTCGGTTTTGTCGAAGAGTGAAAATGTAAAATTTCGACTGGGTGAAAAACTGACTAATGAAGCTCTTGCCTTCGTTCAAGAAAACAAAGATTTTTTTCCAACGGTCAAAAAAGACAACGTATGTCTTACACACTCTGACTTTAAGCCTGTAAATTTACTCTACAAACCACACGGAAAAATCTCTGTCCTAGATTGGGAGTTTGCTCATGCAGGAATTGGCATACTTGATTTTTCTATACTTTTACGCCATCGCCACCAATTTCCACTAGATCTCCATACTTTAGAAAGTAGCTATATACATTTTGGTGGTAATCTTCCTGTTGATTGGCTCCGGTCTGCTTTCATTACCGACTTTGTTAATATTGTTACGCTGATGGGCACTCCCCCAGAAAGACCAAAACTCTTTCATCAATTAAAAAATGCCATTCAATCTACAATCGCTCACTGGAACTCGCCAAGTGACTTATACCGACTTGGAAGCACGGGATTGGAGAATGTATGAATCCTTTTAAGAAAAATATCACCAGCATCTACCAGAACAGAGGAAAGGCATGGCTGGCTGATTTACAAAAAAAAGTAGAACAAATCGCAGCCTTATGGGAATTAGACAATCTTCATCCCTTCGCTAACCTGTCGTACAATTACGTTTTAGAAGGGTACCAAAAAGGCAGCCCTATCGTATTGAAGATAAGTCTAGATGAATTATCCTTAGATAAAGAAGCCAAAGCTCTTACAGCTTGCGCAGATTATGGGGCTGTAAAGGTATTGGCTCGCACAAAAGAAGCGGTGCTACTTCAAAGAGCTGTGCCTGGGAATTCTTTAAAAGCCCAATTTCCTAAAGGACATCCAAACGCAATTAAAATTGCTTGTGATGTAGCGAATAGGTTGCATCAAGCTCCTCTGC
Source organism: Chlamydia trachomatis (assembly GCA_945877885.1). Taxonomy (GTDB): domain Bacteria; phylum Chlamydiota; class Chlamydiia; order Chlamydiales; family 2-12-FULL-49-11; genus JAJACQ01. The sequence continues at coordinate 6,377 of CAMCSI010000012.1, read as the reverse complement.
CAAAAGACAATCACTTTCCGCATATCAAAGACTGGTTGACGACTTTAGATAAAGAATGGAATATTCCCCGCCTTCATCTTGAAAAAGCCAGAACATTGAAAAATCTCCTTTTGAAGACACAGAGCACCTCAGTTCTACTTCACGGAGACTTACATCAGGACAATATTTTATCAAATGATGGCAATTGGCTTATCATAGATCCCAAAGGTGTGATTGGTTCTCCTATCAATGAAATGTGGGCATTTGTTGAAGATCCAAAAAATGACTTAATCTTCATCTCAAAATATTTCGACTTCAACCATGACAACGTCGTTCAATGGTACTATGTACACTTGATATTGGCAGCTTGTTGGCAAGTGGAAGATGGCCTTGATCCGACGCTTTTCTTGAATTTAGCTGAATCAGCAGCAGCGTGGTGTTTTTTAATAATCCGTTGCACTTCAACTGAAGCTGGGTCTAACCCCTTTTCAATGCAGTGAACGAGCTCTCTAAAGATGGCGTGAGCCATCTTAGTAGTATTCTCGTAAAACTCTTTCCCTCTTTTTTCAACATCTTGAATATTCTTCGTTGGATTTTTAACGCTTTTCCCAACGATTTCTTCAGCTGCAAAATAGGACGCTCCTTCTTTTGCTTTTTTCACGAGGGTAATATTGAAACCATCGAAGATCTCTTTGTCTTTCATTTTTTTCTTTCCTTTTAGGTGTTTGATTGTTTTATCGATGGTCTTAAGCAGATGCCCTATTTTCTCCCATTCTTGATTCAAAGACTTTCTGTGAGAATAAAGGGCCGAAAGCTGATCAAAGTCATCTCGTCCCAGAACCTTTTGGATCTGTTTCAACGAAAAGCCCAGCTCTTTAAAAAAAAGAATCTGCTGAAGCTGCAACAGCTCTTTTTCTTCATAGTATCGGTAGCCATTAGAACCATGATAGGCTGGTTTTAGCAAGCCGATTTCCTCGTAGAAATGAAGAGTGCGTATTGTCACTCCAGAGAGTTCACTTAATTTCTTAACTGTATAAGCCATCGATTTCCTCATCCTCTAATATCCCTTTGATTTTAAAGGATGCGCCCATTATAAGGAATGACGTATACGTGAGGGTCAATGCAATTGTTCTTAAATAAATTATTGTCGCAAAGAAATTGCTTTGACTGCTTGATTTCTCTCGAAAATACTAGTAAACTGTCCTCTACTTAACCCTTAGAAATTAGCTATGACCATTCTTAGAACAAAACGATTGATTTTACGTCCATGGCGAGAAGAAGACTTGGAACCCTTTGCTCAGCTAAATGCTGATCCACGTGTTATGGAGTATTTTCCTGCTACGCTCTCCAAGGCTGAAAGTGATCAGCTAGCACAACGAATAAAAAACAAAATGGATGAAAAAGGTTGGGGAATGTGGGCTATTTCTGTTCCTGGTATTGCGGAATTTATCGGGTTCATTGGACTCAATAGTGAGGATCAGGTTTCTTTTCCAGCTCCATTTACCCCTGCCGTCGAAGTTGGATGGAGAATCGCCTTTGAGTATTGGGGAAAAGGGTATGCAACAGAAGGGGCAAAGGCTGCTTTGGCTTATGGATTTAAAACTCTGCATCTAGGTGAAATTGTTTCATTCACGGCTGTACAGAATATGCGCTCAAGACGTATCATGGAAAAGATTGGTATGCATCATGATCCTAAAGACGATTTTGATCACCCCAAGCTACCAAAAGAGCATAAATTGAACAGACACGTCCTTTACCGACTTAAGTCGAGCGATTGGGAAAAATTAGTCAATGAGGCAATTCCGTGAATCCACGATTAAAGAAATTTTTCTCCTACTATAAGCCCTACTCGAATCTTTTCTATGCAGACATGGCATGCGCAGTGGTTGCCTCGGCGGCAATGCTTGCTATTCCATTATGTGTCCGATACATCACCACAAACTTGCTACAGGTTGGTTCAACAGATGCTCTTCATCAAATCTACATGATGGGCGGCATAATGCTTGGTTTAGTTGCTATATATGCGGCATGTCATGCGTTTATTGACTATCAAGGACATGTCATGGGTGCCTCGATGGAAAGAGATATGCGAGTTGAGCTTTTTGAGCATTACCAAAAACTTTCCTTCAAATTTTATGATGAGCATAAAACAGGTCAGTTAATGACCAGGATCTCCAACGACACTTTTGATCTGGCTGAACTCTACCATCATGGCCCAGAAGATGTTGTCCTCTCCTTTTTGAATTTCATCGGTGCATTTGCCATCTTAATCAGTATCAATGTCAAACTGGCTCTTATCGCTTTTCTTTTTGTTCCCGTCATGGGAATCTATGGGTTTTATACAGCCAGAAAGATGTACGCTGCGTTAAAGAAAAGCAGTGACAAAATCGGAGATATCAATGCCCAAGTGGAGGATAGCCTTGCTGGCATTAGAGTCGTCAAATCTTTTACCAATGAAGAAGTCGAAAAGAAAAAATTCGCCTGTGAAAATACTCGTTTCTTCGAGAGCAGACGGAAAGGCTATAAAGCTGAAGCTTATTTTTATGATGGATTGATCTCTTTTACCCAGCTCATGACGATCTCAATTGTCATCTTTGGAGCAATAAGTATCGTTAAAGGATCTCTAGACTTGGCCGACTTACTCACATTTTTGCTCTACATTGTGATTTTAATTGAGCCTATACAGCGACTAGGTAACTTCATTAGACTGTACCAGCAAGGCGTGACTGGTTTTAATCGATTTATGGAAGTATTAGAAGTGGAGCCAGACATTAAGGATACGGCTGAAGCCACGGGGCTCACTGATGTTCGAGGAAACATAGAATTTAGAAACGTTAGCTTTAAATATAGAGAAGGTTACGAGCATGTTCTAAAGAACATTTCTCTAAACGTAAAGGCGGGAGAATATATTGCTTTGGTGGGTCCTTCGGGGGCTGGAAAAACAACTTTATGCTCTCTGATACCAAGATTTTATGAAGTGAATGCGGGAGAGGTGTTAATCGATGGTAAGAACGTCAAAAATCTTAAGCTGGGATCTCTAAGGAAGCATATAGGTCTTGTCCAGCAGGATGTTTATCTATTTGCTGGAACAGTCTTAGACAATATTCGCTATGGCAACCTGGAGGCAACCGAAGATGAAATTATCATGGCTGCAAAAAAGGCCAATGCTCATGACTTTATTATGTCGCTCCCTAATGGATATTCCACAGATATCGGACAGCGTGGTGTAAAGCTATCAGGCGGTCAGAAGCAGCGTTTGAGCATAGCTCGAGTTTTTCTTAAAAATCCTCCTATTATTATTTTTGATGAGGCCACAAGTTCACTGGACAATGAAAGCGAAAAAGCCGTGCAAGATTCTCTAGAAAAGTTAATCCAAAATCGCACTACGATTGTTATTGCCCATCGCCTTTCAACCATACGAAATGCAAAGAGAATCTTAGTTCTAACTGATAACGGAATCGAAGAACAAGGAACCCATAAGGAGTTGCTCGTGTTCAATGGTGTATATGCAAATTTATACAATATGCAATTGAGGATAGAAGATTCCCTATGAAGTCTATTTATAACCATGAAATACGACAACAACTTAAAGACAGCATAGAATTATTGAAAATGAGTCTAGGGCGTGATCTTTTAGGAGTTTATCTTTATGGTTCATCTCTTGTAGGCGGACTGCAAAAATACAGTGATATTGATTTGTTCGCTGTTATCAATCGTGCAACAACTTCAGAGGAAAAAGCTAAATTAATTGCTAAGCTTCTTCAAATCTCTGGCATTTACATGAAAAGCTCAAAAAGGCCTCTTGAAATAACGCTCGTTGAGAAGAGCATGATTAATCCTTGGCAATATCCCCCTCATTTTGATTTCCAATATGGTGAGTACCTACGGGATTCATTTGAAAAGGACATCATTGAGCCATGGGAAAACTATGAAATGCCTGATCTAGCGGTCCTTGTTACTCAAGTGTTATTAAGGAGCGAAACCCTGTGGGGATTAAAACCTAGCCAGCTCTTGGTAGAAGTTCCCTATCGTGATTTTATGAAAGCTATGATTCATGATGTAAATAGACTTACTGCAGATCTTGAGCATGATACTCGAAATGTTTTACTTACTTTCGCCCGCATCTGGAGCACTTTGGAAACAGACAAAATAAGATCTAAACCTGCTGCGGCAGATTGGGTGATAAATCACTTACCTGAAAGGCATCAACCTGTAATGAAACGGGCCAAATTAATCTGTATTGGCATAGAAAATGAGCATTGGGATGACATCGAAGAGCTCATCAAGCCTTGTGCGGATTTTATGGTGGAAAAAATCAATGCGCAAATTCCATTGGTGAATTTCGATGACCCCAACAAGCGAATAAAACTATATGAAGAATGAAAAAAGCCACCGTCTAATCGATGAGAATCGTAAATGCTCGAGCTTTCACTTTGAGCCAGCAAAGTCCTCTCAAAGAGCCTTGCTACAACAATGGTTTGAACAAAAACACATTAAAGAATGGATGCATGGGGTGGGACTGCAAAACACCTTAAATGGCCTGGAAAAATTCTTTCAAGGCACATCTACTACTACCTATTGGGTGGGTTACGATAAAGATATCCCTTTTGCTTTTCTAATCACCTCACCTGAAGGAAATGATGCGACCACCTTAGATCTGTTCATTTGCGATCTAAATTATTTGGGAAAAGGGATTGCTGTCCCAATGATTCGAGAGTTTTTAATCAGCCAATTTCCAAATGTGAAAAGAGTTCTGATAGATCCTGAAGCAACCAACAAACGAGCCATCCACGTGTACCAAAAAGTGGGCTTTAAGATCGTTGGAGAGTTTATTGCAAGCTGGCATCCAGTGCCTCACTATCAAATGGAATTATATATGAAGGATTTGCTAACACATTTTTCAAATTAACCGTCAATATTTTCAGTCTTTTTTAAATTGATCCACTTCAAAGATGCTTGCATTGCCTTGGGGTCACATACGATGTTCAAATGCTTGATTCCATCAATGACTTGTAGAGATTGATCGGTAGTTTGCATAATCTCAGGATACTTAGCAGGGTCATTTGCCTCATCTTCAGCTCCAATTAAAACTAACGCCTTCTTTTCTATGGCACGAATATCGGCCTGATAGGGATGTCGAGGATGATACGAAGCATTCAACCTATAAGAATAAGTGAGAGTTTCGGTTCCATCGCATTCTTCTTTTGGTTTATTAAAAGAGATGACTTTTAAGTGATTGAACCAGCTTATCCCAAGCGTATTAAGAAACAAACAAAACAGAAATTTAAACAAGTGTACATTCGCCCATCCTCCAGCTGTTCCTTGCCGCATAGTTGGAGCTCTTGGAATAGCGGGAGATAAAAGTACATACCCATGAATTGGTATATTGTGATTTCCTCCTGCAAAGCGAATCGCCAAACCTCCTCCACTAGAATGACCAAGAAGAAAAATCTTTTTGTGTTGCAGCTGCATACGCTGAATCAAATCCACAAGATCATCCTCTAATTGTCCAATGTAGGCGCAATCACCTCGACTAGAGCCAGACATGTAATGCCCCCGAATATTCGGAACATACACTTGCCCCGCTCCATGAGAACTTAAATAGGATGCAAGAGGATGGAGATATTCTCCATGAGCACTTGAGCCATGTAAAAGAATACAAACCACATCTCTGCAAGGACTATCATAGAAACGATAACTTAAAGAAGATCCATCTCTCGCATTAAAGTGCGAAAGATTGGGTGTCTCTGGATAATGAGTTTTGATAGACTTGAAATCAAATACGCTGGTCATACGTCAAAATTCCTATTTTAGGGGGATGTAAAGCTCAGTAACAAGCTTTGCTGATTCTGTTCTGACGTATTCCATATTAAAATACTCACAAAAGACAGCTCTTGATTCATCGAAAATCTCTCTAGAATCAGGCAACCATTTCAGAAATATTCGATTGAACACTTCTTCCAAGCCATCATAGGAACCATGATGAGTAAAGATCGCATATTTGCCTCCTTTTAACATCTCTGGTGGCCCACTTCACCCTTTTCTTTGCTGACTTTGGGTGCAAGAATAGCAGCATCATAGCGCAGCTTATCTTCGCTTGTTACTTGTGGATCATCATGAGAGATGCCAAAATAGCGCATTTTAGAGCGATCCAGATGATTTTCATTGATGAAGCCGATCATGGCTTCCCAAGCTGTCCAGGGAGATTGAGTATAATTTCCGTACCTCCTTACAAAAAGTAAATTCAGGTCGGGAAGAGATTTTTCAATTTTATCTGGTTTGATCATGGGTAATTCCTTAAGTTTCTGAGTCATTGTGTTTACAGCAGAGTTTAGGGATCGATAATTCTTTGGCGATGAACCCATAAACTGCTTAAAAGCTCTAGTAAAAGCCGATGG
>CAMCSI010000011.1 GCA_945877885.1 Chlamydia trachomatis | reverse complement strand
TGATTATGAGTGAGTTAGGTGGAGTGTAGGTGTTTACAAGGATTCTGTAAAAGAGATAAAAAAAGTCGGAAGTTGCTGATATTTCAAATGTTAAATTGATTGGCTATTTGAGTCTGGAATGATTGTCTCAGGTACTTATAAAGACAAGGATTGCTTCAAAGTCACCTCTTTAGGTTATGAGCTTTACTCTTAAAAGTTTGAAATTATTTTCTTAGTCTTGTATACATTTCATAACTTAACTTTAAAAATTCATCGTATAATCCACTAGTTTTGAATATCTCCTCTAATGAATTTTTAAACTGAGCCCGTGCCTTATCCCCTTTTTCTAATCCATAGCGGGAAATATGCTCATTCATCTGCGATCTTAGTTGTTGGATTTTATTTATGATCCTTGTTGGATCCGCACCTTTTTTCATTGATTCTTCTTTTAAAAGAGCACAAGCATATTTATATAAATTATTTATTCCACTTTTTCTACGAATACGTACAGCGCTTCTTCCTTGATAAACAGCGTTTATAGCCTCTTCGATAGAAAGATTTTGGTATTTATGTAAGTAGCTAGCAATAACTTTTGCAGAACGTCCAACCCCTGATTTACAGTGTACGGCTACGTTTCCAGCTTCTAGCCCTGTTTTAACAATTTCTACACCATTATCTAGATTTTTAAAGCTTACCTCAAGACGGTCAGGTGTTGAGATTAAATATTGAGTTGTAGGTAAATCTATCGTTGCATTTCTAGGATTTTTGAATTTGCCATATCTAATATTTTCATTTTTATCATTTTTGATCTTATCAGGACAAGCTGATTGAAATTTGATAGATGGGTTTTGTTGCTCCCAATCTTCTTGCATTGCTACAATAGTCTTATAGTTATTTTCTGAAAGCCAGTCAACTCTATCCATATTTGGAGTAGCCATCAAAGTCAAAGAATTATTATTTGGTGCTACAAAGATGGTGTTAGCAACTTTTCGAGGCAAGCTTTTGTCTTCTTGTTGGAAACCAGGTTGGTGATTTACTAAGTTGCAATGGTCTAATCTTTTCTCACGATAATCAATCTTATCAGCCGTAATACCAATGACATGGAATAATTTGTTGCGCAAACTTTTATTCGTTATTATTACGGTTATTGCAACAATTCCAATAACTAGTAATGAAGCAGCGACGGCAATCAAAGGAATAATCATTGTAGCCAATGCTGCAATGATTAAAGCAAGTCCCAATATTGCGAGGCAAACTCCGGTAGCGCCGGTACCAAAAGCAACATTTTTTGTATTATCAGGAGCAGTGCTGTAGTTACTAAACCCTTTATTATCAGTACTTGAAAGGACGGAAACACTTCGATTCTCTAAAAGCCCACCATCTTCTTTGGCCTTAGGTGGATCTAGGGGCTCAATTTGAGGAGGATATTGTTGGTATGGGGTTGAATCAATCATTAAAATTTCCTTTATTATTTATTAATTATGATATAACTATAAAATTATTAGTATATTAAGTAAAGTAATTAATACATTTAATTAGTAACCTATTAAAATTCAGAGAGTTAGATGGTATTTAAAGCCTGTTAAGGATTCAAGCTTCTGTGGGGAAATCGCTCTTCAGGTCTCTTGGATTAGAGATAAACCCCTTTATTCAGAGCTTTTATATATGTTATCTAAGCACGCTATAATAGCAATCGCTGCTACCCCTGTTATTATAATTTTACCTATTTCTTTAATGCATTCAATTGCTATGTAATTACGTTTATTTTTTCTGTATAACTCTTGTAAGGTAGTGAGCTGGTTGTTATATAGATAAATCCCATAAAGCCCTCTTAGTCTATAAATAGACTCAGGTAAATTTGTGAGCTGGTTGTTAGATAGATAAAGGTACCTAATTGCTTTTAATCGACCAATAAACTCTGGTAACGTAGTAAACTGATTGTTACTTAGATTAAGTTCCTTAAGTCTTTTCAAACTACCAATAGACACTGGTAAGCTTGTAAGGTGGTTATTGTCTAACTTAAGGTGCTTAAGCTGTCCTAAATTACCAATTTCATCAGGTATAACACGTAATCCTAGGTTGGATAAGTTTAAGGTTCGAATTCTAAGAAGGATGCCATGATGACCCTCATCTGCAAACCATGCTCTTATTGTTTCTGGGGGGCCTTGAGGAATCGGAAGATGATTTAACCTCTCACGTAAAACACCAGCAAATATTTGAAGAGAGTGATCTAATGTTTGTTTAGGACCCCCAAGTATTTTACTAGTATCGCTGCCTCCTATTAGATGATATACTTCAGAATTTGTAGGGCTCTTTCCATACAATATCGAGGCAAGGGACTTTGTATCGGCAACCACTTTTTTAAGAATATGTTTTATAGTAGAAGAACCATTTTGCTCTTCCCTAACATTACAATCCCTGAAACCTTTTAAATAAGGAAATAGATCAAGATTTTCTCGTGCTAATTTTTCAATCAAACTAAGCACATAAGTTAATTGGGCGCTTTCTAACCGCTTTGAAACTGACTTAAGTTCTATTGGGCAAAACTGGATTATTAATCCAAGGGGGCCGACTGGAATCCTTTCCATAAAAAATAAATGTTATAATAATCAAGTGTTAAAAATACAATTATTTCAACTAAAAGTCAATTTAGAAAAAACAAAATTATAAACTGAAGGTAGATTGGTAATTTCTTGAAATTTAAGTGGTTGAATAGATAGCAAGGGTCGGTTTAACGACGTTTTTGCCTTACGAAGGAAATTAAACTTCCATCAATTAAGGATTCAAGCTCCCGTGGGAAAATCAATCTTCAGGTCTCTTGGATTAGAGATCGACCCCTTTATTCAGAGCTCTCTATAGGTAATAATTCACTATTGTGTGAGGTTGAAAAATAAGCCGTTGCTAAGGCTGCTATCGCTGGTAGCACCCATATTGCTACCTTCTCACAAAGGGTAAATATACGTCTTTTTTTTATCTGTAACTCTAAGCCATTCACACTAAGATTTCTTAGGTTACCAATCGAACCTGGTAAGACCGTAAGCTGATTATTACCTAGATAAAGATCTCGAAGATTCCCTAGGCTACCAATCCAATCTGGTAAGACCGTGATCTGATTATTATTTAGATAAAGTCCTCGAAGATTCCCTAGGTTACCAATTGAATCTGGTAAGACCGTGAGCTGATTACAACCTAGAAAAAGTGCTAGAAGATTCCCTAGGTTACCGATCGAATCTGGTAAGTCTCTCAGCTGATTATTAATTAGATCAAGTGATTGAAGATTCCCTAGGTTACCAATCGAATCTGGTAAGACCGTGAGCTGATTACTACCTAGATAAAGTCTTCGAAGATTCCCTAGGTTACCAATTGAATCTGGTAAGCCCCTGATCTGATTATTATCTAGAGAAAGTGATTGAAGATTTCCTAGGTTACCAATCGAATCTGGTAAGACCGTGAGCTGATTACTACCTAGATAAAGTCTTCGAAGATTCCCTAGGTTACCAATTGAATCTGGTAAGACCGTGATCTGATTATTATTTAGATCAAGTGATTGAAGATTTTGTAGGTTAACAATTTCATCGGGTAAACATCTCAATTCTTTTCCAGATAAATCTAATTCCTCAATTGCAAGAAGCATCTGTTGATTAGCCTCATTTTCAAACCATGCTCTTATTTCTGCTGAAGTACCCTGAGGAATGGGAAGATTGTGTGGCGCCCCACGCAAAACACCAGCAACTATACTAAGAGACTCATCTTGAAGTTCTTTTTTAATGTCATTTAAGATTGTACTTGTGTCACTACGTCCTAATAGATTGTAGACTTCGTCCTTTGAACATCTTCCTTCATGTGATATCGAGACAAAGTACTTTACATCGGCAAAAATTTTTTTAAAAACATACCTAACTAAAGAAGGACCATTTTGCTCTTCCCTAACAGAAAAATCACTGAAACCTTTTAAATATGGAAATTGATCAAGATTTTCCCTCTCTAACTTTTCAATCAAATTAAGCACATAAGTATATTGCGTCCCTTCTAGGCGTCTTGAAACTCCTTTAAATTCTTCCGGGCAATATGCTGCAATCATTCCAAGGGGGCCATTTGATATTCTTTCCATAAAAAAACCTTATTTTTATTAATTATAATATAATTATACTTCATTTTCTAATAAAAGTGAATCAAAACTATTATAATTTTTTTTAAAAGTGTCCCCTTTTCAGTATTAAAAGAGGACATTTTTAATTAACGCTGACAGTGATAAATACATTGTACATTAGTAAATTATTGCAATTAAGTAGTTTACGTAGAAGGTAAAGCTTCTATTAACGGCGTTTTTGCCTTACGAAGGAAATTAAGCTTCCATCAATTAAGGATTCAAGCTCCCGCTGAGAATAGGCGTGAATAAGAGCGATTTCTTTTCCAGTTGTCTTGTTCTTCATGATTAAAGGCTCTTTAGTTTTTAAATGTTCTCTTAAGTTGCTGATTATAAGCTCATCATACATCGATATTGTGTCATAATCGGATGGATCTTTAAAAGTTAATGGTAAAACGCCAAAATTAATGAGGTTTTTTCTATGTATCCTTGCAAAGCTTTTTGCAATCACAGCCCTTACTCCCATAAATCTTGGGGAAATCGCTGCATGTTCTCGGGAAGATCCTTGGCCGTAGTTACTTCCACCAATGATAAAAGAGCCTGTTTCCCTAAACTTCATTGCTCGTTCATAATAATCTGGGTCAAGCCTTGAATAGGTGTAGGTGCTGATTTTTGGAATATTACTTCTATAAGGCAAAACCTCTGCCCCAGCTGGAGAAATTGCATCTGTGGAAATATTATCGCCTACTTTTAATAGTACTGGAGAATCAATACTATCGGGCATTTGTAAGAATTCAGGGAAATCACCAATATTTGGTCCTTTAATCACTTTTGTTAGATGGCCATCTTCAGTAGGTGCTATTAGATCTGAAACAATAGTCATCTTCTTAGGTTCGATATATCTTGGATATTCCATCTTCAGATCTCTTGGATCTGTGATTACGCCTGTAATTGCCGATGCTGTTGCCGTTTCTGGGCTGCAAAGATAGACTTGATCTTCTTTTGTACCTGATCTGCCGGGAAAGTTTCGAGGGGTGGTACGTAAACTTATCGTATTTGTAGCAGGGGCTTGTCCCATACCAATACATCCATTACAGCCTGCTTGGTGAACGCGCGCCCCTGCCTTTGTAAGATCTTCTAAATAACCGGCCTCTATTAAGTAAGTTAATGACTGTCTGGAAGATGGATTTACATCATAGGATACATTTTGATGTGCGGTTTTCCCCTTCATCATCATGGCAGAGATGGCAAAATCTCTTGGGCTAGGATTTGCTGATGATCCAATATAGGCTTGAGAAATAGGTTTTCCAGCCACATCTTTTACTCTAACGACATTTCCAGGGCTCGATGGCATCGCAATTAATGGCTCCACCTTAGATAGATCAATTTCGTCATGAAGATCATAAGTGGCATCATGATCGGCTAAAAGCTCCACCCAGTCTTTTTCTCTATCCATGAGTTTGAAAAATTCTTTTGTGACCTCATCGGATGGAAATACAGTTGTTGTTGCTCCAAGTTCTGCACCCATATTTGCAATTACATGTCGATCCATCGCAGAAAGGTGCTTTAATCCAGGGCCATAATATTCAATAATCTTACCCACACCACCTGATACATCATGACGACGAAGCAGCTCTAAGATCACATCTTTCGCAGAAACCCAATCAGAAAGCTTTCCTGTTAATTTTACACCCATAATCTTTGGCATGATGGTATAAAATGGCTCACCTGCAATGGCAAGGGCCACTTCAAGACCGCCAGCACCAATGGCAAGCATCCCAAGAGATCCTGTTGCAGGGGTATGACTATCTGAGCCAAGTAACGTTTTTCCAGGTACAGCAAATTTCTCGCAGTGGATCATGTGGGAAATTCCATTCCCTGGCTTAGAAAACCAAATCCCAAACTTTTTTGCCGCTGTTTGTAAAAATATATGATCGTCGGGATTTTTATTATCACCCTGTATCTGATTGTGATCTACATACTGACAAGAGATGTCGGTTTTTGCCCGATTTAATCCAAGAGCTTCAAGCTCAAGCATTACCATAGTTCCGGTTGCATCTTGAGTGAGGGTTTGGTCAATTTTTAAACCAATTTCCTCCCCTGCAATCATCTTGCCAGAGACTAAGTGACTCTTTATCAGTTTTTGTGATACATTCATTCCCATATTTTATAGATATAGTCTAATTAGGTAGATTTTACAATCAAAAAATGGAAATTTTATAACTCTTGTGGATAAGGTCTTTTATTCCAATAGGTAGGACCATAATCATAGGTAAGCTGATCCCCTTCTCTAATTGCTTGATTGGCAAAAAAGATCACATGATAAACACCATCGACCACAAATCCTCTGGAGCTTACATTTGGATGAAAGCTATGATTTAAAAACCTGGTGAAATTTCCTTTTTTATCAGCATCTATAATCCAAGGGGTACCGAAAAATCCGACCATGTAGCCGAAAATATAGTTATTTAGAAGATCTTTCCTCCCCCGTCTTGCCCTAAGCTCTCCGGCATATTCACCAATATAGCTAAGGTAAGGGATAGGTTTTTTTGCAAAAACCCCATAGCCAACGAGCGGATTCACCTCTTTTAAATAAAATGGGATGGATTGCTGAGCACGAACATTTTTTGCATATAAGCTTGATACCCAATGATTGTGCTTTTTATCAAATAGGGGAAACCTTTTTCTTGCAGCACGCTTTTTTACTTTTTCGAGCACATCCGAAGAGGCAGGCTCGATTGTGGAAATATATTTAATGCCAAACTTTTTCTCAATTTCTTCTTTTGTTTCAAAAATCTGACCTATATTAACCTCCGGTAGCTGTTAATCCTAAGAAGTGCCACCAGGCAAATCCTACAGTAAACCAAATAGTCAGATTGACCACACTCATGATAAATCCAAGAGAAAACCACTCTTTTGTGGTCACATATCCTGATCCAAAATAAATGGGTGCTGGACCGCATCCATAGGTTGTCAAACTTCCAAATAAACAGCTAAATGCACCAAGGACCAAACTGGCCAGCATCGGCGGAGTGCCTACTGCAATGCACAATACTAAAAATGGTACAAACATTGAAGTGATGTGGGCGATGTTACTGGCAAATAGATAGTGAGAATAGTAGTAAATAGTAGCTATCATTACAAATGAAAGCTGCCAATGACTTGAATGGACATAGCCTCCTAAAAACTCACTAAATACCCCTGTTACTCCAAATTTCTTTAAAAATGAGGCAAGGGTGATTAAAGAGGCAAACCAAATCAATGTATCCCAAGCACCCTTCTCCCCCATCAGTTCATCCCAAGATAAAATATTCATAGCCACCAATGTTAACACACCTATAATAGCAACAACGGTTGCATCTATCCCTAGAAACGAACCAAAAGACCAAAATAAAACCATGGCGATAAATACTGCTGTTAACCCTATTTCATTTTTTGAAACGGATCCAAGTTCTGCAAGTTTTGCTTTTGCAATCTTTTCCATCCCCTTTGTTTTTTTAATCTCTGGTGGATAAATTTTGTAGAGGATATAAGGTATAGCAATTAAAGATACAACTCCTGGAACAATGGCTGCTAAAAACCACATCGACCAACTAATATCGACCCCAAAACCAAGAGCAAGACTCTTTAACATTGGATTGCCAGACATACCTGTAAGAGAAATTCCGCTGATTACTGCACTACACTGAAACACCGTTTGCATTAAATATGCGCCAATTTTTTTTCTCGACTCTCCAGGATGGCTATCAAAAGCCTTTGATAAAGACTCCACAATTGGATAAAAAATACCCCCACTTCTTGCTGTAACTGAAGGAATTGCAGGTCCTAAAATAAATTCTGTAAACACTAAGCTATAGGCAAGACCTAACGTACTTTCCCCTGCCATACTCATCAATTTATATGACAGTCTTAAGCCAAGGCCTGTTTTGATAAATCCACGGGCGATAAAAAAAGCGGCCGCAATGAGCCATACAACAGGTTGAGAAAAGCCTGAAAACGCCTCCTCAAAACTTAAAACTTTTGTTAAGACCAAAATAACCAAACTGAGCAGGGTAATGGCACCAAGTGCTATAGGCTTAAGTATCATCCCTGCAAGTGTAAAGATAAACATGGAAAATACATACCAACCGGCAACCGAAATTCCTGCTGGAGGAGGCATATGCCATATAAAAGCCCCTAAAGCGGAACAAAAAATAAATTTAAATAATGAAGGGGAACATTTTTGTAAAAATGTAGTTTTAAGACTTCTTACCGATTGTTGCATAATATATTTTCCAAATAAGGTTTTAACAGATGAAGAATACAGTATTTAACAAAATTGTGCATCTTTTTCTTCAGATTTTCCCTCAAATTCGGTGTTTGCATGTGCAGGATGAAATTTATAATTTGAAAATAGAGTCGTTGGTAGCTTGCATTCTCTTGCAGCCCTTTTATTTTCTACCCATTTAAGGGCTGAAAAAACTTTTGTTCCATTTCCTGAGTCAGATTTATTAAAAAATTTTTGTACATCGATGCGATCTTTACCACATTGATCGATAAGTCTTGTTAAATCAACACTTTTTCTAGCTCCCCCTAATGAAGATAAAGAGTTCTCTATATCTAAAACACCTGTACTTCCAGAATTATATAGATGGCTTTCATCATCTGCTTCTTTACACAATTGATGCTCTTTTCTTTTTAACACTTGAGCTTGGTATTTATTTAAATAGTCCCTCATTTCTTTAATTTCAGGAACATAGTCAGTATCAAGTTTCAAAATTACAGCCACTTCCTTCGAAAGATCACCCTGCCTTCTTCTTTCCCCATTCACACATTCGGTTGATCTTGCTAAAACAAACGCTATAAAATAGATAAAAAAGGCAGTAAAAACAACCCCCGAGATCGGATCGCCCACCAATTCACTATATTGATCATAAACAATGATTAACAGTGCGGCAAGTTCAACACCTAATTTAATCCCTTTTTCCATTTCCACTAATTTTTTAACTTTTCTTGGATCTTCTTTAGGGACATTTCTTAACCGCCTAAATAAAATGTCCAAATCTTCAAGTTGCGTATTTATAATTTTTAATTCATCCACTAAATTCAAATCAGCTTTCTTATCTAAAGTCTTTTCATAATCCTCAATTTTTTCACTCGCCGATTGAACAGCCTCTGTAATATGCTCTCGACCTTCATTAATATGCTGTTTTATTTTTAGTAAGCCTTTGAATGAAATGATCTTATATTTATTAGAAGATCGAAATAATTTTCCACAGGTGCATTTTTTAGATTCACTCCCATCATTGGTTGCTTCTTTTTTACTTACGTACATTGTGGAAAGATCATCACCTATCCAAGAATCCTTTTTAAAACCCCCACCATCTACACCCCAACTATTTAATTGGGCAAGGGCCTTATTCAACCTTTCCTCAATAGTTGTAGAGTTTAAAGCTAAAAGACTTTTTATCGTATTTAAATCTGGAGAGGAAATTAACCCCTCCCAATATTCTAACTTAATCTTAAAATCCTCAATTTGCAGATCACTATCATACTTAGGATTTTCTGATTTTTGATCTCGTACCCCTAATACATGCTCAAGCAACCCTAATCGTTGATTATATTTATCCACCCTCTTCTCTACCTTTTCCTTGATCCTACCAAACCCAATGGATAATATATTCATAGAAATACGAAGTATTGGTCCAAAATTTCTCAAGTTAGACTGATCCTTTGGAGCGATCGATGTCGTATTCACACTGGTAGAATTATCTTCCAATAAATTTTCGTATAGTTGAGAAAGAACATTTTCAAATAAAAGCCCTATCAAAGCGACACTTAGACCAACATCTAAGGTAATTATTATACATGGGAGCCAAAATCCTCTATCCTGATTGAAATATAAAGCCCTTTCTAAACTATCTCTTCTCTTGGCATATTCGTTGGCAATCTCCATCCGTTTTAAACATCTTCTCATCCTTGAAATCATGTGATTGGAAGGTGACCAATGTTTCTCCACACCTCTTTGGTTCATAGAACGAATTGATTCGTAACAAAATACATTCAACGTTAAATGATCACGATAAAAATCAGAGCTTGCATTATCCCATTCCTTTTGAACTCTTTCTGGATTGATTTTATCTCTAGGCATACCCTGAGCTTTCTTCAGTCTCCGATCAAATTCACAAGGCTCTTCCGTAGATTCCTCTAGTAGATGGGGGTTGTTTAATCTATTTACTAATTCAATCGACATTTATTAAACTTCATCCCCAGAAATGAGAACATATTGAACCTCTCCATAATTAATTCTTGGTCTAAAGTTTTTTGGGATTTTTCCACTTTCTAAATCATCATTTTCCTCTTCATCATCTGCATCTGAAGAGGAGGTTGTAGTAGCAGAAGAGGTTGTCTCTGATGAAGTTGATGAATTTCCTTGCTCAGTTGATGGCCCTTTACTGCAGATTTCTTTATATCTTAAAATCCTTTCCTTTAGTTTTGCTATTTTTCTTTCATCTTTTGCAATTCTTTTTAAGGTGTGAGAAAGGGCTTTAAATGCACTTGAAAGATCCTTTGGGACTATAATTTTTTCTACCGTTGATAATGCTGTTGTAGTTTTGCTTGTATTAGTTGCAAACACATTAAATATAAGCAATGCTAAAAGATTAATAGCGTAAAGAACCACAGGTGCTGTTGGGAATTTTCCACATTCTCTATAGATATTTGATGCATCCACCAAAAGCCAAATAAACCCCAAGGGGGCAAATACATTTACTACCACTAAAGTAATCGTCGCATTGGTTTTTGATAACGCAACCCTACCTTCTAAACTTTTTAATGTTTCACTCACTTTGGTTACACCACTTAGCACTTGTGGTAAATTAGTTTGGAAAAATTCATTTTCAAAAAGAGGGCTGATTCTGGTTTCAACCCTCTCACAAGCACCTCTTAAAATGGCGATACCTAATACCCAATCATTATTAGATTCAAGGTTGTTATCTGTACTTTGCATATTCTACTTACCTCCAATTTTTTCTTCATGTTCCTCATCTGATTCTTTAAACTCAGAAATCGTTACTTCTTTAAGATCAGAAATCCCCCGAGTAGTCATCTGTACTTCAAATTCCGAGCAAGTTGTTTCAGACTCAATGCCATCTGAATCTCCCCCCGCCTTCCAAAATCGATTCTTTTGCCACTTAGCGCTCTGCATAACCATCCCTTGACTCTTTTTATTTTCCATTTTTCTTGAACTGTCCCTAAGCTCTTTGACAACACCATGGACAATAGCTTGAAATCTTGGTATTTTTACTCTATCTTTTAATTCAACTGACCCACTCCTTGATCTTCTTGACGCATCGTTTATCTCACTTTCTTGTCGCTCTACCAATTCCACTTTTTTCCTTGCTTTTTCAATTATTGAATCATGATATTTTTTTCCTAAAGTTCTTTCAGACAATTTTTTTACTACCTTCTTTCTTTGAGAGACTATTTCCACAGTCATCCCTTGCTCTGTAGTATCAGAATCCCCTGGCTTAAGATTATCGGCATCACTATCTAATAATAAAGCATCTGTTGCATCTTTATAATTAACCAAAGCATAAGGGTTGTTACCGCCTCCATACTTAACATGTTTATAAACATTTATGTAAGCTTTTTTTCTCAATCTATTATCCATTGCTTCTTTCCAGTTTTGACAAAGAGTATAATACAAAATAAGATCTTCCACCCCCTTTACATAGCGTCTTAATCCCTGTAATCTTCGTACCTGTAAGACGGCAAAGGCTCGATTGTTTCCCTTTATGAGAAAACAATTCATACCCTTAGAATAGAAAAAGACGATGATCCCCATCGCTAAAATAAACACCCTTAATACAACATCTGTATTATCTTGAATTTCTTCGACAAGGCCCCATATTGTAATACCTGCAGTGATGGCTTCTATTGATATCTGTATCCACATATTTCCTGACCTTTCACACGAAAGATCTGGCATCTTCGTAGGCAGTTGATCTACACGATTAAATATTTCAATCATCTGCTCTCTAACCGTTGAAAGAACATTAATTTCCACAGAAAAATCAGGGTCGTCTTTGCTTTTTATTTTCCGCTCCCCTCTTTCCATTGCACCCATATAAGTTTCATGAAGAATGGATAAACGCTCGTCCATCTCTTTAAGATCAAAAAGATCTATCGCCTCCTCTTTTGTGCAAAGACACCCTTTATTATTTTTTAAGGAATCCAAAGCTCGATTAGATGGACTTTCAGACATCGTTGATGCTGAAGATTCGGAAGAGGAATCTGAGGATGATTTATCTTCAGTTTCAGAACTTTTCACCTCAAAACTAGTCATAGGATTAGAGGCTCTTGCCTTCAGCATCCCCACTTCTACCCCCGCATGTTTTACCTTAGCGCGGCTTTCACCTTTACCTACGATATCTTCTAATTCAGCAAGATCCTTCTTATATTTTTCTTCTTGATGATGCAGATGTGTTATAGTTCTTGAAGCTATTGCTTGTATAACTAAAAGGGCAATTTGATAACTCGAAGTTCCCTCTTTACCTAGAGAAAGATTTGTAATTGTGGTTGTATTAAAGTTTTCTTCACCAAGACTATTTTGACTTTTTATATCTACTATAAGATCATTTAGCATCAAACCTACATTACAAAGACCTCCGATACCATCAAAAACACTTAAAGAGGTTGTAACCCACCAACGTTTACTTTGACCACAAGTGGCTTGCTGATCATCCAATACCCTCCTTGCCCGCCGATTAGCTTTAATCATTTCATTCACATAACCCTGCAAATGCTTAATATAATAAGAATCTATCTTAGCACCTGGGTTTTTTCTCATCACACCATATTGTGCAGTTATCAGTGCATCAAAATTACCTAATGCCTCTTTCCATGCTCTTGCAACTTCCCCAGGTTTAATATCACTAGGTTTTGTCTTTTTTATTACCTCTAACTCTTTCCTTAACTCCGCATCTTTGATATTTTTAGTTGAATTATTTCCAGTGATCGAACCACTCACATTAACCCCCTCCGTAAAAACCTAGTATAAAGAGAACAATAATATAAAAAAAAATTATAGTAAATAATTTATTATATATACATAAAGAAAAAACCTTTCTATTTAAACCTAAGAGAATTGCGCATTGGTTGCAAAACTGCCAATTTTAGACAGGAAAGAATAATCATTTAACCGTGAAATTATAAATAAGCTTACGAAGAATGTAAGTAGTGTAGCTTTTAAAAGCTGATTTGATTTCTCCATTGAATCCATATAAATATCCACAAAAATCAATACAAAAAAACCTACTTTAAAAGCAATTTCCACCCAAACCTTAAATTTTTTACCTAAAAATAATCCTCTTTCCTCATCAAATAATGTGGAAGATGAAATCATGCTTATCAACACATCTGGAATTGGTAGCACCTCTTGCAGGGTATCTTTCGACTCAGCCCGCTCTTTCCACATCTTAAGACGCAACAACCCCTCATTAATAAAGAGACTACCCTTTTCATCAGAGGTAATATCTTTCAAAAGCGAGATTACCTTAGTGGAATCTTTTGCCCTTTTATACAAAAAATCACGCATCACCCACATAACAATATTGAAGCACAATATAGCAACCTTATCCCCGCTGGCACTAAACCCGTCTACATAAGTCAATGTTGTAAGATTTTCTGATCTAATAACCTGCACATCACCCCCAGCGGCTCTAGCTAGAAAAACATTTCTAACCATCACTGCTATGGTTGCTACCCCAATTATACCTTCTAAAACTACACCTGCTGCCGGCAAATAAATCGAATACATCCTACCATAGCAAACTTTTTGCTCTTCCTTTAGCATTTCAGAAGCTTTAGAATATACGATTTCCATATTACAAAGCGACCGCTCCATTTTCTCCATTAAATAGGAATCTGGAACCCAGCTTGAATGAACTTTGACCACCTCAAACGCTGCAGCATCTACCGCCTGAAATTCCCCCACCTCTTTATACCAATTATCATACAAAGCACTTACTTCTTTAAGCTCCTCTGCAAAACCACATCTCCTACATCTTATTAATTCCATACTTTCTCCTCGTAAAGTAATAATAAAATATAAATAAATATTTAATTTTAGTAAATAAATATTTTAATAAAATCTATACAAACTAATATTGTGATATTTACAAAAAGAATAAAGCCCAGATTTCTATTTTTCAAGAGAGGCTCTTTCTCTCTCTTTTACCCGAACAATTTCTACCGCCTTTTCATAAGGTTCTCTAAGAGTAATTACATAATCACTATTCTTTTTAGAAACTGCACTAGCAACTGTACTATAGACAATCTGTTTATTAATATCCTTTCCTACACTATGAACACTGCCATCTTCATAATACAATCCAT
>CAMCSI010000010.1 GCA_945877885.1 Chlamydia trachomatis | reverse complement strand
TACTATGCATTTTATTGTCTAACCCCTCTTGAAAATGCTCTGGATTATAATTACCTGCACGTATGACCCTAGGGTCTCCTTCCTTTTCAAGGTCCGCATGAAAAAAATCAGGGTTAAACGGCTTTTTATCAACAGGCTTCCCAGCCCCTCCGCCACTTCCAGTAACATCATTTCTATGCCCTCCTCTACTAAATTGACTACTACTTTTAATAAAATTATCTACTAAATTCGTCTGAGCAAGTTGCATTTGAACTGTAACCAAGTATTCGGGCTTTGGGTTTTCTAAAGTCCAAATACTAGAGCATCGTATTCCCTTTTCATCAACTGCATAAATGGTGTAAGTATGCTTATTACCCTTCACTTCTTCTTCGGTTACTACTTCTCTATCATTATTGTTTAAGTGTTGTCCCCTAGGACCTCCTGCTGCATCCATACATTTCTCCTTATATTATTTAAGAGTAACGATAGTTGCGGATTAATAAAGTGCAATCCTTTTTGTAAACTTTTATATAAATATCACTAAATTAGCTGTTTAGGTATTTTTTTAGAGGTGTTTTTAATATCATGGCGAAACTCTTATAAGACCGCTTTAAATAACCTCTCCTGATCCTCTGATTTTGAGAAAGTTTACATATACGCTTCAACATTCAATTCTTCTTCTATCAAAACAGGATGTTTGCAAGATATCCAATGGTCAATGCGTTATTTTTCCCTTGAGTTAATTGAAAAAACTACAGAAATAAACCCCTCACCCTGGACGAATACATTTAATAGCTAAAGCACAAACACTTAACTTAAATTAGACTTTTTCGAAAGAGATTTAATGTCTCTTTCTCTGTGATCTTTAGCAAGCTTTGCTTGCCGGTGGTAATATATACTCAAAATCGCCTAACATAAGGTGGGTTAAAGATGTCAAAAAAGGCAATCTTTTAGGTAAAGACCATTAGGCAAGATGTCTATTAATCATACCATTGGGGAAAACCTCTTTTCATTACTTCTTCATACGCTCTATTTTCACCCTGTTGATTGATAGTTCTATTTATTAAAGTTTCCAAGCTTATACAACCCATTTTATATATCTTTGACCTATTTTCTATATAAACCTTTTTAGCAAAATCAATAATATCATCCCTTTGCATTATTTTTTTGATATATTCACGTAATTCAGCCGTTTTATTTTCAGTAAAAAGCTTGTAAGCTTGATTAATTTTCCTTAAATTTCCAGCTGTACGAAAAGGTCTCGGATTATTCAGCTCATCATCACTAATTAAATCATTACACAGTTTAAAAGCAGCTTCTGCCCTTTTAGTGGGTTCTTCTAATTTTTCTCGCAATTGTGCAATTCTTAGTTTAAGCTCATCTCCAGAGTGCCCTAGCAGGGAATTAGCAAAATCACTAAGAGTTTCTATATCTGTCTTTATACCTGGATTATTTTGATCCTTTGTAAAAACCTCAATGATTTTATTCGCCACTTCTATACCAACTGATGCCAACGTATTTAATTTTCCCTTTACAATTACAGGCTTTATATCTTGCAGATTAAGTTTATTTTTATGCCTATAACCCCCAAGGGCATGAAAACAAGCCACAGACTTTTTAAAGTTCTTATTAATCTTAGTAAGCAGCGAAAAACTCTCTGTCTGACTTTTTGTTAAAGATGTTTGACTTTCGTTATATTCTTTCAAGCAATTAAAACCTGGAGCTCTGCTGATATTTGAATTTGTATAATTAGCAATAATAGTGTCATCAAGTCTTTTTAAATCAGCTTTCTCTTTTGTTATAGCATCGGTTTTTTCCTTACCCTTAAGACTTTCATATTTAGATATCTTAATATCAAAATCATTTGGCTTAATACCGCCCAGAACTTCTCCATTATTCCTTGCTACCACTTTTTTCCCAGTGGATGTAGCTGGGTCACCACCAGGAGACTCCCCTTTAGATTCAGGCTTAGCACCCCCACTAACTATTTGGCGCTTATATTCCTTATTTTCTTTTTTAGCTTGATATAGATCAGGATTAAAAATAGCTTCAGTAGCTGATGCTGATCTATTGACTAACTGTAGCTTCCTTGTTTCTCTATCCACCTCATCCTGAGTTGGATTTTCTAATTCTGCACCAAGTTCATACGTATTTGTTCTATCATTTAATACATACAAATAGACTATCTTATCATGACCTTCAAGCTGGTCTTTTCTTTTCACTTTTGGAATTTGATCACCTGAATAAGAACCCCTCGGGCCTGCTGCTGCATCCATACATTTCTCCATTATTTTCTAATGGTTACGATAGGTGCAGATTCGTAAAATACAAGTCATTTTAAAAATATTCACATAACCACAACTATATTAGTTGTTTAGGTGTATTTTTTAGGGGTGTTTTTAATATCACGGCGAAACTCTTCTGAAACCTCTTGAAATAACTTCCTCTGATCCTCTGATTTTGAAAAAGTTAGCATATACGCTTCAACTACAAGTGTTTGATTCCTATTTCCCTGAAGATATAGCTTCCCTCGCATAACCGAGCTTTGTCGATCTGCACCCAAATACATTATTGGAAGTAAGTGGTCAAAATATTGAGACTCCATTTTTCCGATTTTTTTTAAAAGTTTCCTGCAAGGATCTTTTAATTCATTTACTTTTAATGAAAATCCTAAAGATAAACGCTCAGTATCTATCCGTTTTATTTCCTTTTTTATCTCTAAAAATTGAGAGAAAGCTCTTTCTAATCTCTTCGGCATAAGTTGACTATGTAAAATATGAGGTGATACTTTCATCACATTTTCCATCTCTAAAAGCTCATTTTTAGCCTCTTTCAATTGAGCTTCTATCTCTTCCCGTTGCTCTTTGATTCTATCAAATTCAGCCTGTGCTTTTTCATGAATATCTGTTGGATGGCTTTTCTCAGCCTTGGATATTTTTTTATTAATCTCAACACTTTTTTCTTCCGCTTTTTGAATCTCACCTTTAATTCGAGAAAGTGTTGCAGGATTTTTTGTATTTCCATTCTGATATACAAATAGATCATTGTTAGCTTTTCTCAGAGCCTTCATTGTTTCATCCCGCCCTTTCACAAGATTTTTCATCTTATCTTCATGGTCTTTGCGATTTTGGGTTAAACTATCCTTAAGTTCAGAAAGGTCTGCTCCACAGTCTTTATATTGGGTGTTTAATTCAGCTAGCACCTTTTTCAGATTTTTAATTTCTAAAGGTTTTGCTTTTAGCTTGGCTTCACCGCCTGCTTTAATAAAATCCCTTTTATTTGCATACGCTTGTACAGCTACAGAATAACGTTTTAAAGCACTAAATCCACCTAGATTAAAACAAGCTATCTTTGTGTCTAATTTATCCAAATCTTCTTTTAAAACGTCGACATCATTCTTTGGTTTTAAAGGCATATCTACCATTACAAAATCTTCTTCTTCTCTCTTATAGACAGCTCCTATCCCATCCCCTAAAGTCTTTTTATAGATAGTACTCACCAGGCTATCCTCATCACCTTTTGCCTCATTAGCCCCATTTTTATAGCGATAGTTACCCCCTGATCCTATACCAGATCCCTCTTCCCTATAGGTACCTTTAAAAGACTCCGCCTGTACTCCATTCATCATATTTACCAACCTCGATTTAATGTATTATTTGCAAGTTTTACTTCATCATCTGTAAGCACTACTAATCAATTCCTTAAGGATTTTGACATTTTTAAGCCAGCTTACGATCTATCGCCTTTATCAATGTTTCGATTGAGTTTTTTAAGGATCGATGGTGAGGCCAATTATCAAAAGTGGGATTTTCAGCATCGGCTAATTTATTTCCATGCTTCTTCAAAAATTTGATTTTTGAAATAATAGTTTTAACACTTTCAGAAAAAGCGCCCTCTACTTTCCTGGCTTTTGACAAGTTAGGAATGTCTTCTTTCAAAAATTTCGAGAGGTTTTTTTGTAAGGATTTATACTCTTGGTACTGAACTGAATCCTTTTTTACAATCGGTAAATCCACCATTACAAAATCTTCTTCTTCTTCTCTCTTATAGACAGCTGCTATCCCATCCCCCAAAAGACATTTATAGGTAGTACTTAACCGGCCATCCTCATCACCTTTTGTTTCATGAACAGCCCCTATACCTTGTCCTATGGATCTTTGCCTTGTTAATGGTGGATGGGTAACTTTTAATGTATTTCTATCACTTATAGGAAGTTCACCTATTAATTTTTCAGCTAATTGCCCAATCTTACGAGAGGTTTTAGAAACTTCTATTATTCCATACCAATTTTTTGCTTCTTCCACAATCGCTCCAAATTCTGATTCAGATATTTGTGGTGGTGTTGGTAAATTCTCTGCACTATGTAAATTTATCATATTAACCTTCTTTTTATTATTTATGATTTAATTATAACATAATTAATAAAAAAATTCAATTTATATATAAATTAATTTAACGTAGCTTAGTGTGCTATTAGCTTCTTAATTGATTAATAATCAGGGTGTTACTGATAGACGGGCGCATCTAACTCCCTCAAAGGGGGCTCTATGGGACTTATTACAAAAGGGATTCTATTAAGAAACTGACACAGAAGAGGAAATACCCCCCCTCTTCTTGAAGCGTCGGCAGCCTCTAATTGTTTCTTTAGCGAAACCCTTTCCGGATCACCAGCAGACTTTTTTAATATTTTATGAAAATGAGCCAATACCTGAGAATCATTTTCAAGCTGTAAATTAAACATCTCATTAAATTCTTGTAGCTCAGAGCTCATAAGAGCCAAGTAGGGCGCTAAAGCTGGAAAGGCATTTCCGAGCACTTCTGGGCAAATTCCAGTTTGCCCACCATTTAACAGCATTTTTCCTAAATAATGTGTTAATATTTCAAAATTCTTTGCAGGAAAAACTACGAAGTAACCGAACTCTTTTGTATAAATTTCCTTAATTAGTGCAAATTTAACATCAGGCTGGCGGCATCTTGGATCTTGACCCACTTTTTCTAAAAACTCTTGTGGTAATGAAACTCGATCAAAATTGTATTCCTGCATAAATTCGCTGATATCCACTCCACTTTTAAGTTGCTCAGCGTTAGGAGGGGTACATCTATCAATCAGTTTTACAAAGGCTAAGGTTTTTTTTTCCATTTTACGATCAAAATAGATCCCTCGACCAATTCTTTTTTCTCTTGAGCTTTTTGCTAAGGGATTTAAGTTCAAGATATCTTCCAAAGCAAGGGTAATGTTTATAAAAGATTGATTCTCTAATAAAACAGCATCCAGTGTCTGCAGCTTTTGATAAAACTCTCTTACCTCTCCTCTATCTTTGGCAAAAAATGGTGAAGACCTATACTTGTATAAATTTATTTTTGCGCCAGTAGCTAGATGAGTCAATTGCTCTATACATTTAGTAAGTAACGCTTTATTCACCTGCTCATAAAGTTCAGTTATTTTTGCTTGATTTTCCCCTTTCACTTTTGCGATGGCAGATGAAAGAAAATTCCAAATTCCCGAGCTTGCTAAAGCGGTAGTTTTTTTATCTTCTACAAATCGTTTCATTTGACCTATAAAGCTAAAAGCGGCCCTTATTGCATCGGTTTCAATAGTTTCTGAATCGGTATCATTAGATAAACCCTCTAATATAGATGATCCCCTCTGAAGGAGCGCCCCTTCCTCAAGCTTTAACATTTCAGGGGTTTTTACAGCTTTTGCAACCCCTTGAGGCCGCCCAATAGATAATGCTGAAGCTATAGTTGCCCCCGATGCTGTAGGGGGTTGCGCGGATGCGCCTCCACCAATTTCTTCTGTTGTACCGCGTAATCCTTCCATAATAATTACCCCCATATAATAATATAGGACTATTATAACATACCTTATTATTTATTTACATTTATATATAAATTAAGAACTTAGAATAGATTATTGTAACTTATTGATCATAAGTTACTTATTGAACAATAAGCCCTGCTGAATCATTTAGAAAAGTTTCAACAGTGCTTAAGTTACTTAAAATCTTAATGTTATATCAAATCTATCACCTTTTGATTGGAAAACCGCTCGGTATCGGTTGAGCTCCTGTCCCACTACCAAAGGGAATCTCTTGCACTGTACTTCCTGGGTGTTTTTTTAAAAACACTGCTCGCGCATGTTCATGTGCTTCTAAAAGTTCTAACCTAGCCTTTAACTGTTCAGGTGTACGATTTGGAACTTTTACGTTCTTTGCTAACACCCATTTTATCTGTTCAATCTCTTTTTTTTCTCCAGCTACATTTGTAGCTTCCCTATAAGGAGCTATGAACTGTTGCGGTATTGTCGGAACAGGGGGTGCCAAATTTGCTGTTAAAACTTTTATCCTACCCATTAACACTTCACGGTTAGGATATTGTGGGGTAAGTATCTTCGTCTTAACCAACCATTCTAATTTTTTAAGCTCCTGCTTTTGAGTTTCCGGATTTGTTCCAATGGGAACGTTTACAGTTTGATGATGCCAACCAACACTATCCATAATAACCTCCTAATCTTTTTTTATTATAACTTAATAAGAGCATAATTATAGAAAAAGTCAATTATTTTTGGTTTTTTTTAGGCCGGTCGTGATGAATATTGATAATAAAAGACTTAGGGAGATTTATATCACCCTAGTCGGCTATAAAGCGGCTGGTCCTGACAGTGGAGAATTTAAACTAAAGAGCCGATAAGGGTTTCATGTTGAAAACTATCGATTTTTACATAAGCTATCTCACCTACCATACTAGATGGACCTTTAGCGATCACCTTTCTCCAGCACCTGGTCCTTCCCTTTAACATTCCCTCATCACTCCACTTTTCAAATAAAACCTCTACTGAGGAGCCAATCATAGAGAGTCTTTGTTCTGAAGATTGTTGCTTATGAAGCTCAAAAAGCCTTGCATGTCTATGTTTTTTCACCTCTTCAGGAATATCATCCTTAAAGCGCATAGCAGGTGTTCCTTGCCTCGGGCTATAAGTATAGAGAAAAGCGGTACTATAGTTGACCATTTCCATATTAGAGTAAGTTTGTTCAAACTCCTCATCGGTCTCTGTGGGAAAACCTACAATCATATCAGTACCAAGGGCAACTCCCGGTACAATTTCCTTAAGCATGGCCACTTTTTCTAAATATTCCTCTAGCGTATAAATACGGTGCATTTTTTTTAAAATCCGATTGCTGCCAGCCTGCATAGGAAAATGGACAAACTCACATAAAGAGGGCAAATCTCTAATTGCCTCCATCAAATTTTTTGTTATATCTACTGGATGAGAGGTTAAAAAGCGAACCCGCTTTATCCCTGTTTTATCGATTTTCTCTAACAAATCGTGAAATAAGAGGCCCCACTGCTTTTGATCCTTTCCATAACTATTGACATTTTGCCCTAACAGGGTCACCTCTTTATAACCATCGTCTACAAGTTTTTTTATCTCAGCAACAATATCGTCATAAGGGCGAGACACTTCTCTACCCCTTGTGTAGGGAACCACACAATAAGTACAATACTTATCACATCCTCTAATGATCGAAACGTGAGCAGAAATTGTAGAATCTCTTTTTGCCGCTAAATAATCCAAATCTTCCACGAATTTCTTGTCCAAGGCGGCTGTCTGCTTTCCAGTATGAATCACCTCATCTATAATAGATCCAAGATCAGAGATATTATTTGTGCCTAGGACAAAATCCAGATGGGGCAGCTTTTTAAATAAACTCTCCTTTTTAGCAACCGCCATACAGCCTGTCACCCCTATAATTTTATCTCGGGAAGGCCCTCTTCCTAAAACACCCAACTTCCCCATTACCTTCCTTTCAGCAAGATCCCTAATGGAACAAGTGTTATAAATTAAAATATCACCCTCATCCTCAGTATATACTCGATTAAATCCTCGCCGCATCAACTGACCTATCATTATCTCACTATCAAGCTCATTCATCTGACAGCCGTAAGTTCTAATGTAAAAATTTTTTGGATTTTTCTGCTTTGTCATCAAGGATTTCCTATAATGTTTTAAGCAAAAAAGTATACCTTAAGAGACTTCTCTTTTCAATAAAAATCCATTTGCAAGAAAGAAGTACATAGTGTATACTACTCCTTACGAAATGATTTTTAGAGGAAAACCATGATAAATCACAAACATAGAACGGTGTTTTTTATAAAACAAAAAGATAACGTTCCTCACTATTTATTTGACGCTAAAGGAAAAACTCTTGGAAGACTTGCAAGTGAAATTGCAAAGATTCTTTGCGGCAAGCATAAGCCAACCTATACACCAAACCAAGATACTGGTGATTGCGTAATTGTAATCAATGCTAAAGAAGTAATGGTAACGGGTAATAAAGAAGCTCAAAAAGTTTATCGACACCACACAGGATGGCTCGGCGGACTTAAAGAAATTCCTTACAAAAGAGTGATGGAAAGACATCCGGAAAGAATTCTTCAAAAAGCAGTTTATGGTATGATGCCAAAAACAAAGCTTGGAAGAGCTATGAGGAAAAAACTTCATATCTTTGCAGAAGGAACGCATAATATGGAAGCACAACAGCCAATTTCTGTGGATATTTAAAGGAGATAAACGAATATGAAGAAAAAGACTACTAATACATCTATGGCCGCAGGAAGAAGAAAAACAGCTGTTGCTAGAGCTTACCTTCGTGATGGTAAAGGCTCAATCAAAATCAATGGAAGAGAATTAAAAGATTTCTTCCCTATTGAGTTTCAGCAAGACACTGTTTTATCTCCCCTAAAGCTTTGCGAAGTGGACAACAGAGATATAGTGATCAATGTTAGAGGTGGAGGCCCACAAGGGCAAATGATTGCTGTCAGACACGCAATTTCTCGCGCATTGGTATCTGAAGTGGAAGAAAGACGCCCAGCTTTAAAAGAAGCAGGCTTTCTAACACGTGACCCAAGAAGAAAAGAGCGTAAGAAACCTGGTAAGCCTGGTGCTCGTAAATCATTCCAGTTCTCAAAACGTTAATCGTCCCTACAGAACTATTATGGATCAAAAAAACCACCTCCTTCGGGAAGTGGTTTTTTTTATTGCTTTGTATTTTCTCTCAGATATTAAAAAGTTTTTTAATCGACCTTATCTGCAGATAATAAACCACCCGCAAGCAAAGCTTGCTAGAGAACACAAAGCCCACAAAGGTCTAATAAAAAGATCATTTGCATTTTTTATCCTTACATTCTTTGATCTAAGTTAAAGGAGATAGAGAAAAACTTTATGATGATAGGGAATTAGGAAAGATTTAAATGTTTTCCTTTGTGATCTTTGTGTTCTCTAGCGAGCTTTGCTTGCGGGTGGTTATATCTGCATTTGAAAATTCATCTTACATAAGGTGAGTTAGCGAGCAAAGCGATAAGGTGGTATATATTCCGAAGAAAATTTACACAACTTTTTGATAATAAAGATGTCTAGCCCAAGAGGTATCTATACCTTTTTCTACATGCCCATCACTATATTTAACTCCAGATATACCATCTTCAGAGATTTCGCAAAGCATATAATGAGGTGTCTGATTTCTTCTTACAACAGCTTGTAATCTAAAAGTATCCCCATCAATTTTAACCTCTCTATCTGGTTTAAATGTACTTGTTGGATTTTCAATAGATACAAAAAAACCTTGAGATCCTTTAGTCAACTCTTCTGTTGATAGTTGATCTCTTTGAATAAATTCAAATTCACCAGCTTCTTCTTTACTTCGGCAGTAATTATTCAATATAGTATCATAATCCATCCCTAGGACTTTAATCATCGTCTCATGCTTTTCTTTACCTTGAGAAAAAAGATTCTCAGGATAAAGCTGTTTTTTTTCATCATAGAATTGTTTCAATAAGTTAGTTTTATATGGTTCATCTAATGCATTAACAGTATGTAGTAATACAGCTCTTTCCACCACCTCTGATCCAAGCTCGGAAGAATTGATTTTACGAGAATATAATTTTACCTCACGGACTCCCATCTCTTCGCTAATCAATTGCTGTATCGTTTTATTACCCCTATCTCTAGGCAATCTAAATGCTTCACTGGGGTCGTCAGGTTTTTCTATTTGGGATAGACCCAACGCCTTTTTTGTCAAGAAGTTATACTCGATATATGTTTTTTCACTTGTTATAGATGATATATTTGTTATATTAATACCAAGCTGACCCGCTAGATTTTGTAATAACTCAAAAGTATCATTCATTATACCCCGACCAGCCCTATGTCCTGAATTCCATTCCGTTCCCATTAAAATATTATAAAATATTTCATTTGATGAGCCTATCTCTCCTTGGGTGCTACTTGGATCATTTATAGCATATACTAAATTTACAAGCGCTGTTTTCAAATCGCAGTCAAGTCCATTTTCTAATAATTCATGACCTATTGCTGGAATACTTGCGATAAGCTGAATACAGGCATTGATATAACAGGTATTTCCAAGGTTATTCAAACCACTTCTAAGAGCTAATCCGCTAGCTTTTATATCCCCTTTAGACTCCACCGAACCCTGGGATGTAGCCGATGAAGAAGCTTTTAAAGGTCTTGAGAGTCTTAAAGGCTGTGATTGAGTGGATGACTGAGCCTGAAGCGGGGTCGAAGGAGGTGTTATGGAAGGTTGGGCTGGAATTTGTGCTGGAGCAGGATTTGCAACCGCTTGATGTTTAAAGATAAAGGTTCTTCGTTTAGCAAAAATTTGAGCTAACTGATACCCCGATCTTTTCTCCCCGTCGTTAGAAAGTTTGATTTTTTCACCAATAGCGATTCTTGGTATGACAAATAGAAAGCAAACAATGGCAAAAAGCACTCTAAATACTGCAGATTTAAGAAATGGGTTGATCTTAATACCTGAGGAGCCCTTCTTTAAGTCTTCCCAACCTTTATCACATGGGGCAAAAGCTGCTAAAGTCCATTGATTTGCCTCAAATTCCTTCCTTTGTGCTGCGGTAAATGTATTAACATTTGTAGTCATATCTTATCCTAATATTTATTTATACTTTAATTATACCATGCTGGAAGGTACATTGCAATCAATTTGAGGGAATAAACTAGTTTTTATACTCTTTCATAGAAGATTATTCTTGAAAAACTAGTATTTTTACCTTTTCTCACTGTTTTATCATCAAAATTTACAAATTCCCCAATCTTATTTCGGCTACAATAAGTATAATGGTTCCCCCCAGGCCTTTTAATCATCCCTGAAAGTCTAAAGTTTAGGCCATTTGCTTTAATAAACTCATCTGGGTTAAAGGATTTATTTGGATTTTGAATCACTACAGTAAGCATCTTTGAGTCTTTATCGATGATTTCACTGCTGATTTTAGTCTGTCGACAAAATTTAACCTCCGGTCTTCTAGCGCAATACTCTTTTTCTAAATCCTCATAATTGGCGTCAAACCAAAACATCAACTTTTCATAATTCATAGACCCCCTAGAAAATAAAGAAGAAGGAGTTCCAAAAGATTTTTTTTCTACATCATATTTAAAGATTTTTGAAAGGTCATCTTTAATTACACCCTCTTTCAACCCTTGTACTTTAGACCAAAGCACTTCCCTCTCTTCCACCTGCCTGCCTACGCTTCCATCAGTTTTAGTTTCATGTACAGTCACTAACGTTTCATTCTCTACCCTACGATCAAAATATGCTTGAAGGGTTGGGGTATCTTTATCTAGGGTAATGTTTACCTCATCATTAGCCTCTCCCATTTTTATCTGACAATCTAAATTTTTATTTGTTATATAATCAGTGTGAAGGATATAGCTCTTCGTAGAAACTTTCATGGGCCTTTCTGTTACTTCCATCTTTTCTTGCAAATGTTTAAGTAATTCTCCCGAATCTGCTGGCCTTAAACCTTTTGGTCTTTGATCATCTTTCTGCCAGCCACTTTCTGCAAGAGCCTTTGCAAACTCCTTCGTTAAATAAAGCATACCCCCCCCCCTTTGCGTCAGGATTCTTAATTGCATCAATTAAGTTTAAAAGGTTAGTCTTTAGAGGTTTATCACATTTTGAATCTCTGAACATTTTTTCTAAGGCCTTATTTCCTGCAATTGCTTGAACACATGCGCCCATGTAACATGTGTTTCCTAAATTTGGAATTCCATTAGATAGTTTATCCCTATGGGTCAATTTCTTCATTAAGCAGGCAGTAAAGAGCGCAATTTTTGTAGTATTTATCAATATTTGAGTAAAGCTTTTAGAATTACGAACTCTATCTGGTAAAGATTTAATTGCAGCACCTATTCTTTCAAAAAAAGAGACCACGGCAATCCAAGCTTTGTAAATAGCGAATTTAACCTTATTATTCATAAATGACATCTCACCAGAAAAATCATCTTCACTTTCTTTCGCATTAATTATTGAGTGGATAGGAGAAGAAATTATCATAACACAACATTTGTTTAATTAAGTTTTAATTATAACATAATAAATACTTTAATTAAACAAAATATGTATCTTCTTGATATTCAATTGATTAAGATATTCGCTTTTTTTCTATACCCTTGTATAAAAGGAGAATAAGCCCTAAAGCCGATATAGAGGCGGCAAAATAGAACAATATAGAGATCGTATAAAGACTTACTAAAAAGGCGATAAACGATACAAAAACAAAGGCGCTACTTTGCATAGATTGGGAAAGGCCCATGATTTTTCCTTGAACCCTTCTTTCGGCTGAAAATGAAATTAGGTTCAACGAAGAGCTCATGGCAAATACTGCAAAAAAGCTTCCTAGGATAAAAAAAATAGCAAATAAGGAGAAAATAGGCATAAATTGCATGATAAAAAGACAAGCCGTCATGAAAAAAAATCCTAAAATACCAGTAGATAGGGTGGATAATCGATTAATAAGGTAATATTTGGCGAAAAAGGCGCCTAAAACCCAGGTGATTCCCATAAAAATATACCAGGTGGTAAAATCATCGACACTCACTTTAAAGACTTCAATGGCATAGACAGGGAACCATTGTACCGCCATCACCCAGCCAAGGGACCATAGGAAATAGATTAAAAAGTAGACCCTTGTAGATTTAAGCATTAATGTTTCTTTGATATTGACGAGCCCCTGACCAAAGGCGAACTTTGTCACCCCATCCTTTGGTGAGGTATCTTTATACATAAAGAGGATGAGGATAAGATTTATAAAGGTTAAACCTGAGGTGAAGAGAAAGGCAAAAATAGGGCCGCTTTTTCCCAGTAAGTTTGGATTTGCAATATAGCCACCAAGGATCATTGCTGCTATCCAACTGATTCCAAATAAGGCAGTAACCATTGAAAAATTCTTCCCTCTTACCTTTTCATCTGTACTTAAATCTGCAATTGAAGCCATACAAATACTAATATTTCCAGCAAAAGCCCCTGTAATTAAGCGGGATAGGAATAAAAGCCATATGCTTTGCAAGGATACTGACCAGGCTGAAAGTAAAAAGCCGGCAATCATCCCTATCAAAGAAATGTAAAAAGCATTTTTCCTTCCGGAAATATCAGCAAATTCCCCCATCAGCGGAGCTGCAAAAAGTTGAGTTAGAGGGAAAATTCCAAAGGTTAAAGCAAGCATCGCATTTTTAAGATGAACAGAGGTGGATGCTGCCATCATCCCATATTCTGGCTTAAGCAGCATAGGGCCTAACATGTTAAATAGCAGTGAATAACCAAAGTTGTCTATGAATATAATTAGAAAAATGGGAAAGAGAGCATATCTTGAGATTTTCATAATAATTGTTTAAATTTACCCTCGTCTAAGATTTCAACACCAAGCTTTACAGCTTTGTTGTACTTAGAGCCAGGATTTTTGCCAAGAAGAAGATAATCTGTAAGTTTAGATATACTTGATGATACATTTCCTCCCCGGGCTTCAATCAATTCCTTTGCCTCTACCCTTTCATATCCATCTAAGGTTCCAGTGATTACAAATGTCTTTTCAGAAAATAAATGTCCTCCTCGTTTTTCTGCTACCGGTTTTGGATGTACACCTAGGGTTAAAAATTCCTTAATTTCCCCCACATGGGAGCGCTCAGAAAGATATTCGACTAAAGCATCGGCTAGTTTTTCACCAATTCCCTCAAGTTCTATCAGCTCATCCTTTGACACTTTTAAGAAGGTATGAACATCTTTTACATACTCAGCGACAGTTTTTGCAGCAACTACTCCCACAAAAGGAATCCCTAAAGCAAAGATAAAGCGGTAGAGCTCACACTCTTTGGAATTTTCAATGCTAGTTAGTAAAACCTCAATAGAGCGATCCCCAAACCCTTCTAAACCCTCAAGATCTTTAGCCTCTATTTTATAAATGTCAGGTAGGGTTGAAATTAGCCCAAGTTCGAAAAATCTTTCCACCACCTTTATCCCAAAGTTTTCAATATTCATTGCCCCTTTGGAGATGAAATGCTTTACACGAGCAATATACTGTCCTGTACATTTTGTCCCTGCCTTACATCTTATAGCTACTTCACCCTCTTTTTGAATGACAGGACCCTTACAATCAGGGCATGAATTTGGGATATGCCATTTCGGTGATCTTTTATGCCCTGGTTTTTTTACCACAGAGACAACTTTTGGGATCACATCTCCCCCCTTCTCAATAATCACATAATCGTTTTCACGAATATCTTTTCGATCAATCTCGTCTTGATTGTGAAGGGTTGCTCTAGAAATGGTACTTCCTGATAGAAAAACCGGCGTTAAATTAGCCACAGGAGTTAATACACCTGTCCTACCCACCTGAACCGAAATGCTTTCTATCTGAGTTTCTGCTTGCTCTGCCGCAAATTTATAGGCAACTGCCCATCTTGGGCATGTATTGGTAGATCCAAGGGTGGATCTAAGA
>CAMCSI010000009.1 GCA_945877885.1 Chlamydia trachomatis | reverse complement strand
ATTTTACCTACACTGTACACAAACTTACAAAACATCAATACGTAAATGTGGGTACAACAGTACTCTTGCTAGAAAAAGAACTTATTCATTGTGACGATACAAGTTTAAAAAAAATGTTTAAATATGAGTGTGAAGTGTTAAAACACCATGGCGCAGAACACTATAAAGTACTTTTTAACGAAACCGACTTCATTTAGATTTTAACCCAATCTCTTGCTTTGCTTGCGGGTGTTAAATAATGAGGACAAAGCTATCTTTTCTCATCGCTTCTTTAAGAATAGGGCCCGTTTCGCGATGAATTAAATAAAGGGTTTTATGGCCATTAAGCTTTGTGTTTTTCTCTAAATATTTTCTAAGGTAGATAAGCTCTGGCTCAGAGTGCACCCTTCCATAGTTCCATTTAAGTCTATTTAGCTGAACCACAGTAAAGGCGATGATCAACTTTCGATAATGTGCTCTATTTGCATATAAAAAAGGGACTTTTGACTCAAATAAATGGGCAAAAGGTTCCCATGGACGAACGTTTTTAAGTTCAAGGCCAGATATACACAAGTTACAGAGGTAATTTTTATCCGGTTCTTTACAACGATTACACACAGTTGGAAAGATAAGATTTTTCAACCATCTCATTTAAGATATATTTTTGGTGAAGAGAGCGGACCATCTAAAGAGATGATAAATAACTCTGCAAATTTAAATAAAACATATTGTTTCATCCGTATATCAAGGTGAATGTTTCCATCAAAATCTAAAAACGATTTAGATTTATGCCAAAGGTAAAAATAGGATCTTCCAGCATCTGAAAAGCAATTTTGCATTTTTAGAAAATTGATTTTTTCATCTTCTAAAGAAAAATCAATTTCTCCAAATACAGGGATCATAACCACTGGATCAAGGCCAATTCTACCGATAATTTCTTTAGCAAAACTAACTAAAGGATTGGATTGCTTATCAAAAGTGTTGACAAAGGCAATAGATCCTTTTCCTTTAATACTTTTTCTATCGGATAAATTTCCTTGTACATCATTAAATTCTAGTTTTTCAATCATAAATGGGTTCGAAATCTTCTTCCTCTCCCCCTTTTTTGAAAGAAGGCACGGCCGAAGTTTGTTTATAGAAAAGTTTTTAGTGGAAAACAGCACCCCTTCTTCACGTGCATCAAATACAGCTTCTTTACATTCCGATATAACCGATCGATCTGCAATAGAAAAGTCACTAATTGTAAAAACATTATCTTTAAGCAAAACTTTTGCAAATAAACTACTAATAGAAAACTCAAGGAAATCAAAATCGGTTCCTTTAATCAGACCATCAAAATACAGGCTCTTATCAAAATAGAGCTCTCCGATCACATCAATACCCTTACCAAGACCTAATTTTTCAATCACCCCTAAGTAGCTTTCTGGAAGAATAGATTGCATCTGTTTAAAATCTAAATGCATTTCGGTATTAAAAACTGCCCTTGCCTCATGTTCTGTTGGCGTCACATCAAACTCTATCCCCAATAAATTCCCTTTCAATCGGTAAATTTCTAATTCATCTCCGTAACTTCCTTGAACATCTAACACTTTTTTTGTGTCAAGATGACCATCAATTTGAAAAAGAATTTTTTCATCTAAAAACAGATGGGCCGTAACATCGATATCTTTTTTATCTATCGGGATTTTACAGTCCACAACTAAAGCGTGTCGATTCCCTCGAATATGAAGGCTTTTTGCATCAATTTCTCTTTCGTAAACAGTAAATTTTTTCTGATCCATATGCCCACTAAACCAAAAATCTTCTTCAAAGGGTAAAATATCAGCCTCTGCTGTAAACTGCACTTCCTCTTCCATTATATCAATGCCAAATTTATCAGATAATATAGACTTAAACGTCGTACCTACCACCCCATGCAAAGAAATTTTATTTAGACCATCATGAAACCCAATAGATTTAGCAAAACATTCACCCAGCAATTGATCATTTTCTCGAATGGAAAACTTTCCATCTTGAATTAAGCTTTTTTTATCCACGATAAATGAAAATGGCTCTTTCGAATCAATGTTGTATTTACACTCCTTTCCATGGCAAACACCCCCCATCCCTTTTCCTGAAAATACCCACCCATCTTTCATCGTACCTAAAATAGCCCCTGAAAAATAGCCGCTTTCAGAGGTTAATTTACCATCAAAAGAAAATCCTTCTTTGCTCAACTGGCAACTATTTAAACAAACCTGCCCAAATTGGGTAGTAAATTCTGCCGAATTAATGGCAAGGGCTTTGTCCGCAATTGTGCCAGTTAAATGTTGATTATCAAACCATAAAGAAACATCAGATAATTTCTTTTCAATTTTTACAGGATGCTCATTTAAAAATGTCTCTAAACAAACTTCCCCATCCTTAATCACAAGTTTTGCCACCGTCTCTTTAAATTTTTGATCGCGAATAAATCTTGGAAAAATGACATCATCAAAATCAATAGGACATTGAACATCAATATCTATCCCATCTAAGAAATGAGCCCTTTTAAACGTAAGTTCTCTATCAAGCAAATGGGAATACTCTCCTAAACTCACCACATTATCTTTATAAATCCCTTTAGCCCTACAAAGTTCATAATCACTATTTCGTAAGGCAAGGTCAAAACGATACTCACCAGAACCATCCATATCAAATTGATTTGCGCTTGCAAAAACCCTTGTCCCTAATTCATCAATATCCATGTAGGCTTGCATGTCACGAATTTGTAAGTACGTCTCACTATTGCAAACAAAAATATCTGCATTTTCTAAAAACAAATTTTTATCTGCAAAGATCTTCTTCTGGCCGCCTTTAAGAGAAATATCCACTTTCCAGCTTTGATCCTTTCCATCTCGAACAAAATGAGCTGATCCTTTGGCATTTTTTATATAAGAATGTTTTTGCCGATAGGTTGCCTGATCTCCGATAACATTTAAGTCAACATCCCCATTTTGATAGGTTCCGTTAAATGCATACTTTCCATCCAACATCCAAGAAAATCCAGTGATTTCGTTTAAAAAAGGGAAAAATGAACCGCAAAACTTTTCAGAAGAAAATTGTACCATTAAATCATTGAAACAAGTTCCCCTTGTTTCAAAGCTCACTTCAGAAACAACACTCTCAGAGGAAATGGTAGCAAACCCCGATCCACTATACTCGCCTCCTTTTTTTTCAAGGCGAGAGGAAAGCATCAACTCATGATTATAGGTATTTACAGGGGCGCTAAACCACTTTAGCGCATCATTTGCCTTTGCAGTCATGAGTAAATCAACAATTGGATTTTCTATCGATCCATCAATGTTTATACGGCCCTTAGTTCCATTGATTTCCCCTGTAATAGAGGTATCAATAAAAAAGCTATTTTTTGCAGAGGCCTTCATATTCACATGTTCAAAAAAATGAGAAGGTTCTTCTTCTCTGCCTATGACAACGTTTGCCTCAAGAAGTTCCATTTCCCAAAAAGGAATAGCTGTTGTCAAATCTTGAAATAAATCAAACTCAACTTGACCTTTCATTTGTTTTGCTTCAAGTCCAATGTCATTTTTTTCTGAATAGATGCCAAAATCTGTACACGATAAGTTTTTTATGGAAAAGTCTTTTATCCCGCAGCTACCAAAAACCATCTGCAAATCACACGAATAGGAACCTTTATTAATCGTATAATCTTTAAACCCTGAATGAAGCAAACCCAGCCCTACTTGTAAAACAAGCATCTGCCGCAGCTCTAATGAATCAAGTCTACTTTTTAATAAAAAATCATCGCCTTGATGTAAACAGATCATATTTACATGCGCTTTTTGTCCAAACACTGGATCTAACTGCAAAGACAAATCAAGCTCTAACCCTTTTCTATTTTTTTCTGCAGGTTTTCCCACTAATGAAATGGGTAAAAGCCGCTCACCATCTTCAATAAACCCTGAAAACTCCACATCTGCTTTCTTAAAAGCATCTAAAGTCATAAATCCTGATAAATCTTTTATAGCAAAACGGGTCATCCCCTCCTTATTATAGGCGGTAATTTCTCCTTTATCCATCGAAGAGGAAAGCTTAATATTTTCAATAAAGCTTTTTTCTTCAGCTCCAGTTGGATATTTCAAATCAATAAATACACGGTCAAAAGAGGAAACAATCCCTGCCTTTCTATTACAAATTTTCCCATCTAAAAGGTTCATGTGAACTCTTGCATCTTTTATATCGTTATCAGATCCGATAGCAATAAATGCTCGTCCATCAAATTTTCCTTTCTCAATGATCAAATCTGCATAAGCCTTTCCGATAAAAAAGTCGATAAACTCTTTATAAAAAGAAAGACGGCTTTGCCTTGCTTCTAAATCTACCAGCCAGGAATTTGCCCAAGTGGAAAATTCAGCCTTGATCTGCCCTTGCCCCTCTTCAAAAAAAACCAGATCACCAATTCTTTCAAATGATTTAGATTTTGCTAAAGAAAATTCAATCTTATGATTGGGAATGTGCATCACACCATGATTAATCTCTACTTGACGCATAAAACTCATGATAGAACGAATTTGTGCAGCAGTTAAACAGACCCCTGTTAGCATTTGATCTGTAAACGATAATTCTAAATCTTCAATGAAAAAATGATTGGTGAAGGAAATATTTTCAAGCTCTGGCCCTTTGCAAAAAATCTTGCCCACTTTACAAGAGGCAGAACCATCCGATGCACTCAATATAATATCATGAAAAGCCACACCACTTTCTTGCAAAGACAAATAGGAATAGTTAAAATCCCATTCCCCTTCAAGAGGAATTTTATGCAACACATAACGCTTCAACGCAAAGTGAACAATATTTCCTTTGAAAAAAAACCCGAGCCCTGCAAAAAGCAAGAGGGTAAACAATGTGATGTTTCTTTTTTTAAGATAAAGTTTCATGTTCATTTGTGTATTTACTTTCCTAATATCATAGTATCACTCTTAAATAAAATAAATTCCTTTTTAACTAAAAAAATATGACAATAAATTTTTGCATACTATAATAATTTGTCTATATGAAAAACTTCTTCTCTACCTTAAAAAAAACAGCTAAATCTTTTTTCTACTCCTCAGGAAAAATGCCTACAAAAGCACCTTTTGTGCATGATCCTATCGACATAAAACGAATTATGACGTTAGTGGTTATCTCCTTATTACCTGCTACGTTTTTTGCAATCATAAATAGCGGCGCTTTAAGCACTATCTATAAAAGGGTAGATATCCCTTTAATGACAAACTATCTAGAATCCTCAGCATCGGTCTTATCTTACTATCACTTCCTCTACTCTCATTTTGCGGTGTTTTTTTTCGAAGGATGCAAACTTTTTATCCCACAGCTTTTACTTATCTACCTAACCGGGGGTATTATCGAGCTTATCTTTGCCTCTATACGTAAAAAAGAAGTCTCTGAAGGTTTTTTTGTAACAGGAATTTTGTTTGCTCTTATTCTTCCACCCACTCTTCCCTACTGGATGACAGTGTTTGGTGTGATTACCGGCCTTATCCTTGGAAAAGAAGTCTTTGGAGGTACTGGGATGAATATCTTTAACCCTGCACTGGTGTGTAGATGTATTCTCTATTTCTCATTTCCAAGTTATATGACAGGAAATATTTGGGTAGGAAGCAATCAATTTGCTGTGGCAAAAAATGTGATCCAATATAACCAACAACTTCATCCAGATTCATACGATACTATTACCACAGCCTCGCCATTAAATTTGGTAGAACTTTCTTCATCGATGACAAGACTTCAAATCGACGCCACAGCTCTTGCATTTACAAAAGATATTGGCTTAAAAGCAGAAGTTGCAAAAAGGCTTTCCTCTTTTAACAAAAAACTCTCTATCGATAAACTTTACCCTACCGATCATATTAAATTTCTTACCGCCGAAATGAAAATTCCAGAAGAGCAGTTAGAAAATGCCTTTCATTTTGCAAAACTGCTTTATAAGGTCCCTCCTTACAACGACGTAAGCCTTTATTTCGGTAACCTGCCAGGAAGTTTTGGAGAAACATCAAAAATCGCCATACACATTGGGGCACTACTGCTTCTTCTAACAGGCCTTATCTCCTTTCGTATTATTGTCCCTGCAATGCTTGCAGCACTGTTTACTGCCGGCTGTTTTTTCCTCTACGCCATGTCTGGGGTAGATACCCCTGCAAATTTTTCACTCCCCCCCTATAAACAATTAATTATTGGAGGTCTATCCTTTGGTATCATTTTTATGGCCACAGATCCAGTCTCCTCTCCAACGACAAAAGCCGCACAAATCATTTATGGATCACTTATCGGAAGCTTAACCATTCTTATCAGATTAATAAATC
Organism: Chlamydia trachomatis; assembly: GCA_945877885.1. Taxonomy (GTDB): domain Bacteria; phylum Chlamydiota; class Chlamydiia; order Chlamydiales; family 2-12-FULL-49-11; genus JAJACQ01. The sequence continues at coordinate 9,449 of CAMCSI010000009.1, read as the reverse complement.
CTGCCTTTCCAGAAGGAATTATGCTCGCTATTTTATTTGGCAATAGTTTTGCCCCTCTACTTGATAGAATGATCCTTTCCTATCGAAAAAAAGGGATCAAAGGAAAAGTGGTTTTTCAAGAAGGATCCCTATGAATAAAAATCTAAAAACCTACCTATTTATTTTTTTGATGTGTAGTATCTCCGCACTTATTCTTTCAACTGTTTCCACCGCCTTAAAACCCATGCAAATAAAGGCGCAAGACTCTTACAGAAATAAAGAGCTACTAAAAGCCGCCTCATTGCTGCCAAAAAATCTCTCTCAAACACAAATTAGTGAAATCACAAAAAATAAACTCACCCCAATGCTTACAGACAGCGCTGGTAATATGTTTACCTTTGAGCAAAAGGGAGTAAACTACACAGATTACCTAGAAGAAGGAGCAAAATCAGGCTATTCTACGTTGCCCCTTAAGCTCTATTTTCAAATTAAAGGCGGTGGCATTGTCCTTCCTGTCAATGGATTTGGTCTTTGGGATGCAATTTATGGCTACATCGGCGTAGATAAAAATGGATTTACTATCATCGGCGTCTCTTGGTATGATCAAAAAGAAACCCCAGGGCTAGGAGCGGAAATTGCAAATCCCTCGTGGCAAAAGCTTTTTATTGGCAAAACCCTGTTCCATGGAAAAAAACTTGAATCTTTTGGATTAAACTTTGTGCCAAAAGAGATGCTAACCCTTTTACCATCGGATAATAAAGAATACTCTATCGATGCCATTTCCGGGGCCACCATCACCACACAAGGGGTACAGCATGCGATAAAACTCTCTTTATCGCCCTACATCCCCCTTCTGCGAAAAATGCAAAAGACCCACTAACAAATCTATCTGATAATAGACATCTTGCAAACTATATTTTCAGAAGATCTTTTGTTGCACGGATTGAAATCTCTACGAGGCGCTCAAAATTGTAATCTTCAATTTCTTCAGTGGTAAGATTCATTTTGGCAACTAATTGATCCTTAAATATTATGAAGTCCGCAATAACTTTATTTTTCATTTCATTAGATTCATTTACTAAACTCTGACTTTTTAGCATTAATCCACGTATAAGAGATTCTAAAAGCTCATAAAATCTTGAATGTTTTTTATCGTAATCATCAATAATGTTTCTTTGCTCAATATTGAATAAATGTACCAAGTGATTTGTACTGCATATTTCTAAAGAATCTTTGAATTGATTTTTTAAACTCTTAAAATATTGAATTAACCTTTTTATTAATAAAGGCGTTTTTTCCTCATGGCTTTTAATTTTTTCTTCAAATTGAGTGCAATAATTTTTGAATTGATAAGACTCAACCATCTCTTTTCTTAATCTAAGATCTTCTTCTCTATAGAAAATTATCGCTGCTTTTTTTACTTCCTTATTTTGCTCTTTATCTATATAAAAATTATCTATGATCGATGCTAAGTCGCATACAAATTGATCTTGAATTTTTTGGATTTCCCTTCTGCTAAAACTTGTTAGGTCATCAAAAGCGATATTACGTACATTCGATTTTTCTTGAACTTTTGCTCTCATTATCTCTGCTTTTATTGGACTCGAAAAATCTTTGTATAGAGTTTTTAAGTGCACAAAATTAAAAATTTTGTCTTCTTTAATATAACTCTTTTTTAGTCTTTTAAACTCGGTTACAATGTCTAATAGGTTGCTTCCAGTTGTAACTGTTTGTAAATATCTAATCTCTTTTTTAACACTTTTTTGAAAATCAACAAACTCTTTTCCCTCTGTAAGAGCCCTTCTAAAGTTGACTTTTTCTTTCAGGATAATTGCAGAAAATCCTTTCCGATTTAATTTCTTACCTATATGCGTTTCTTCCAATTCCTTTATAAAATCTAGACCGATGATGTTTATTTTTGCTTCGTCATTACCGACGCTTTCACTAAGGGTAAAATAGTTGTTTGCAACTTGTTTAATTGTATTAATAATAAATAAGTAGTGAGAAAAACTGGAAATTGCTAAATTTTGAGAATCCAGAAATAAAATTTCTTTGGTAACACCAGCTATCTCCTCTTTTCCAGGCCATAAAAATTTATTTCTTGCCTCTTTAATCCCACCTTTTGCCAAAATAGGAAACAGATTTTTAATTTTTTCTAATTGTGTATCAGTTATTTTTACTAAAGTAGTTTCTCTTAACTGCTCTAATTTACTCTTTGTCTGGTCGGCATAATCTTCTGCTGTTTTCAAAAGAGGTCCTTCAATAGGAAGATGATAATTTAATTTTTCAAACCTCCTTGCAAATTGATGCCCCTGACCAATAAAAGCACTGGCTACTTCAAAAGCAAATTGCTGAGCCTTTTTCCCTTTAGTTGGAACTTTCTCTAAAATTTTTTTATAAGCCCAGTTCATCATGAGACTTTCATTTGCTATTGGATTCATGTTTTTTTTCCTTATTAAGATGTTTTTTAGGATGATTTATCAAGGACTATATCAGTGATAATATTTTTAAATTGGTTATAATTTAACATTGAAAAGGAAGAGCCGTACTCTTCTATCGTCTTTTGAAACTTCTGGTTTAATGTGAAACGCTGATGGAGATCTGTATTAGATTTGTCAATAATCATTTCTAACGCCACTTTTAATGTTTGAAATTTCTCTGATAAAAGATATGTATTTCGCATCTTTAATAAAACCTCTTTAAAAAGAGTTGGAAAATCTTCTTGTATTGTCCTAATAGAATCTTCTTCATCAAATTTATTTAGATTTTCTTCAGAAAGGGTAGATTGAATAATTCCTGGTAATTCGATGGTTACTTGCGTTTGAAATCTACTGGTAAATTTTTCAAACACCTTCTCAAAAACCACTGTTTCAGTAACCTCTTCCAATTCCTTTGAAAATGCAAAAATTGTTTCAGAAATATATTCATCTAATTTTTTAGCTAAATGTTCTCTTTCCAGCTTAAGCCCACTCTTACTTATATGTTTATGAAAAACAGCCTGAGTTGCAGACTCTGTAGAATTTCCTGGATCTCCACAAGGATCATCACCATCTGGACAATCCGAAGATTCATAATAAGGGCAATAATCAATAGGTTTTACCTCCATAGCTCTTTCTCCTATATATTTTTGGCAAAAGCTTAAAGGTCCCCGAGAATAAAGACAAGGGTATAAAAATTCTTTTCATAAATAAAATAATTGCTATTCTATGTTTATGACAAAAATCACCCCAAAACGGGCATTTCTTGACCCTATCTATAAAGACAACCAAATCCTTGTGGCTGTTTTAGGCATATGTTCTGCCCTTGCTGTGACAATTCAGATGAAAACAGCTCTTGTGATGGCACTTGCCGTAATCTTTGTCACAAGCCTTTCCTCACTATTTGTTTCCCTTATCCGAAACTTTACCCCAAATAGTGTAAGGATGATCGCTCAGCTTGTCATTATCTCCACCTTTGTAATCATCGTGGATCAATGTATCAAAGCCTATTTATTCGACCTTTCAAGAACTTTATCTGTATTTGTTGGATTAATCATCACCAATTGCATCGTGATGGGCCGCTGTGAATCCTTTGCCCGTAATAACTCCCCCTGGATCGCCTTTTTAGATGGGGCAGGGGCGGCAAGCGGCTATGGGATGATTATTGTTTTAGTGAGTTTGATAAGAGAATTTTTCGGCTCAAACTCTATTTTTGGCTATAAAGTGTTGCCAGCAATCTTATTTGCTACAGCAGAACATCCCTCACGCCTTGTCCCTTGCAATCTAATGACCCTAGCTCCCTCAGCCTTTTTTATCATCGGTATCTTTATCTGGATCTACAACAAAAAAAATCGCGCACCAACCTAATCACTCCTCTTAAGCAGAAAAATTTATGCAGAAATGACTATCTTTTAATTCATATTACTAAGATAAGCCAATATCTACGTAGCTTTCTCTTCTCCCTTAATTGTTTTAGCCATTTGCATCACTCTTTTCAAACAATTTTTTTCACAAATTTCACGATTAATATCTTTATTATAGATATCGGCTAGATATTCTTTAAATAAATTTTTTACCATATTCTTATCTTCGATACCGCACATTTTACATACTTGATTCACGTATGCTTCAGCTTTATAACCCATATAACCCGGAAATAGCGCTTTGTAAGCATCCAACTCTTTTACATACTCTTGCTCAACTTTTTCCATCGACTCACTACCAAAGCTATTAAACATTTGTAAATAGAAAGTCTTAAAAAATTCCTTTTCTTCATCGTTGTAAATTTTTTCATTATCTACCATATACATTTGATTTGCCGCTTCAATTATAATGCTATTTTTCTTTGAGCCCTCTTTATTATCTAATTTATTCAAAATATTTATATAATCCATATCTTCGATTCTAAGCATCAATAGAATTAAATCAACAAATTCCTCCCCATTTGATGCCACCATTTCTGCATAGGAAGACATTGTATTATCATAAGCCATTCTCATTCTTTCATAAGTCAAAAATAAAAATTTTCTAGAATAATCATTCATAAATGCTGAAAAACAATTTCCTGCCAGGGTAATTTCTTCCGCCCTAGCCTTTCTCCCACCGACTGATTCAATTGGAAAGTATGCCAATTCACTCTCCCTAAACTCTGTAAGCTTTTCATCAAAATTTCTGGAAAATTTTTCCAAATAATAGTTTTTTTCAACCTCTAAGGATCTACCATCTCTTAAAAGTATCCTTTGAGCACTTATCTTCTTAAGTTCTTTGTCTAGTTTCTCACTAAATTCTTCTACCAAGAACCCTTTGATTTCTTGAAATTTTTGATAGATATCATACAAAGGTGACTCCTTATTTTCTTCAATAGCAACTAGTGCTCTTACCAAAAAGTGAGGAGCAAAAAACGCTGCTTGTCTCTGAGAAAAGTTAGCTAAGTCTTCGTGTAATGCTTGCCTTTTCTCAGCACCACCCAATTTACCACATTTTCTATTAACGGGTGAAAATGTTGAATTTGTAGATTCTTCTCCTTTATTATTTGAGCTAGAAGTAGAAGCTCCAGCTTCCTTTGCATTAGATGCTGCGTATGCATCTAATATTTTATAAAATGACTCATCTTCTGTTTTTTTTTCTTGCTTTTCTGCCTTCCTTCTGCTTGAAGGTGAGGTAGTCCTTTTTGCAACTTCATCTACTTTTTCTTCTGTCGAACCTGATAATAAAGCATTGATTTCTTGAAAATCCCTTCTACTTAAAGGTAATACAATATCATTATCAAAAATTGGAACTTCAAAATCTGGATCATCAGTTAATGGCCCATTATGAAAAGGATTGGTATTTATATTAGACATTACACTATCAGGGCTTTTTCTATTAATTTCCATAATTACATCCTTTTTATTTTCTTAATAAATAGTCTAATTACTAACCATTTAAAAATACACCATTTTTTCACGCTTGATCAGATTAAAATAAAAAAGTATAGTAAAAAAAATTATACGGAAAAATATGTGGCTAGGTGATTTTACTTTTGTTTCTTTGATTGGCGTCTTCATTCAATCCTTGTTTATTCAAAATATTCTTTTATTTTATTTTTTGGGAATGTGCTCATACCTTGCCTGCTCTACAAAATTAAAAACCGCAAATGGGCTCGGCTTTACAATTTTTATCGTCACCACTTTTTCTGGAACCATTAATTGGTTTGTTCACAAATTCCTAACTAGCCCTTTGTCCCTTTCATGGATCCCTATTCGTCCCATAATAGACATAGGTTATCTTGAACTAATGATATTTATCGCAATCACTGCATCCTTTGTCCAGATACTTGAAGTGATCCTTGAAAATATGTTCCCCCCTCTATACCGAGCACTCGGGGTCCACCTTCCCCTGATTGCTGTCAACTGCTCCATATTGGGTGCATGCCTCTTCAGCGTTGTAAGAAACTATCCTTTGATCCCAACTATTGTCTTTTGCGCCGGCACAGGCCTTGGCTGGTATCTTGCCATCGTACTCATTGCCTCTATTCGAGAAAAACTTTCCTATTCACAGATCCCTGAAAGGCTAAAAGGGATGGGTATTACCTTTATTACAACAGGACTTATCGCCCTTGCCTTTATGGCATTTTCAGGCATGAATCTTCTAAAAAAATAAAAAAAATCTATACATAAATTATATATTTTATTAACATGTTTTCCATGGAAGCAATTGTAAGTTTTAAATTTCGATACACATCTATGTTTATGGATTCAATGAACCATCGAGTTTCAAGACCCTATATATGCAATCCTCAAATACGAATTCTCACTTATGATCAAATGTATAAATTACCCACTATTTTATTAACAAACATTCCTCAAGAAAATCCAGAAAAACTTTATAAAATAGATCCAGGAAAAATCGTTATGATTATGGATGTAACTGATAAAGAAAAACTAAAACTTTTATATGAATTCCCACACTTTTCCAATAAACCATGTTCCTACTCGATAATTTTTACTATTTCTGGGGCAATGCTAAGGGTTGAAAAAGTAGAAAAAATGACTGATCTTATGACTTCTATAGTTCCAAATAGTGCAAAATTTTATCATCTATAATCTTCTAAAGCGTGGTATTCATCAAGATTTGAGGGCTTAATATGAAAGAGCCATCCTGCTCCTTCTGGATCTGCATTTAAATGATCTAGATTTTCCATCAAATGGCTATTTACTTCTACGATCTCCCCAGATATGGGTGCATAGGTGTCAATTGCTGATTTTGTGGACTCTAAAACCAAAATAGGATCCCCCTTTTCAATCATTTGGCCCTTTTTAGGAAAACGAATATGGACAATTTCGCCAATTTCTTTTTGCGCCTTTTTTGTAATCCCTGATTTTACAATCTTACCATCAAAAAAAACCCACTCATAAGTATCTGTCATCTTCATCTTACGCACCTTCCTTAAACCTTGAATATTCTATCATCTTATTTTCCTCTATATGAGAAACAATGGAGGAATACATCGCCCCACGAGCCTCATCTGCCAGCTCACGATACAGCTTTTTACAAAGAGTTTGTAGCTTATTTTTATCCACTTGTTTTGCAACAAGTTGTACATAATATACAGACCCCCTACCAATTGTATGATAGGAAGAAATATCCCCTTTAGTTAACGTAAAAAATTCCTCTTGAGCCAAATGCTTATTTTCCCCCTCTCTACCTATTACCTCACTGCTTACTACAACAGAAAATTGCTTTAATAATTCGTCTAAAGCAGCTGGCTCTTCCTCCCCTTTCCATGCCTCAAGCCTTTTTTTCTGATGGTTTAAATAAAAAAGCTTTTCCTTTTCTGCATCAATAATTTCTTTAGCAATTACCGGTCCTGCCTCCTTCTTGATAAGACGGTGCATTAAAGCCTCTCTTCCAGAATCACTAAACTCTTTTCCCTTATTTAAAGCAGTGAGTTTTTCATCCAAGAGTAATCTCAAATACCCCTTATCCTTTGCCTGTCTAAAAGAAGGAAAGCCAATCTCCTTGCCTGGCTTTTTCACAACCATGACCCGAAAATACATCTGATTATCCTGAGTGTAGCAGCAAAGCTCTTCTCCCTCTTCAAGACCCTCAATCTTTGAAAGAAGGGCCTTTTCATCAAATCCCTCCCCAAACTGATTGGACGAAACTTTTGCATGCAATGAAATCTCTGCCCTTTTTAACTCTGCTTTTGCTAAAGTTTTTGCTGCTAAATCAGGTCTTTCTTCCACCATTTTTTCTCTTGTAAAAAGATCCACCCCTTCACCTATTTTTGCATCTAGTGCCTGCAAATAGGTAAATCTACCCTTCTTTTCCATCCCTTTATCAAAAGAAAACTTTTCACATAAAAGCCCCCAGCCTTTATCCGATGTCTGAAATCCCCAAACACTTTTTTGAGACATAGAACTTAACATCTGCTCCCTTGTGCATCCTGCTAGCTTAAGAACATACTCCGAAGTAATCAAATCAGAAGCCCTTTCCAAAATAGCCTCTCTTTCATAACAGCTCTTTGGCACCTGCAAAAAGCCCTGGCATTTACCAATACACTCTAAATAGCACTGAAGCTCTAGAGCATCTTGAACCCCCGCAATCGACATATTCGGGCTATCCTGCACCTTTGCAACAAGCAATGTGTCCACCTTGTCACTAAATAGCTTTTCACACGCCATAGAATCTAAAATAACGGTATTGTCCACATCTTTCATCATCTTTTGAAACGTAATCACAGACATCGCCGCCTCCACCAAATCCTTTCTAGAAATGCCAAGGCCCGCCTCATACCGGTCTTTAAGCCTTTCAAGCTCCTCTTTTTTCTCTATCATAGGATATTTTTTTGTTAAATTTGATAAAGCCCGTCTCATGATCACCCCTTCTGCCTCTTCATATAAAGTGCTGTAGCCATGATCCCCTGCAAACCTTGCCCCCTCAAGCACCGCCTGAGCCATAAGCTCCATAAAGGCTGCCCCAAACATCTCGGCATTACTTTTGGTGTGAAATAAAGCAAAATTCATCTGATCAATCACAGGATCATGCCCAAGCTTTTTATCTCTTACCGATAATAAAGCAAGCTTTTGCATATCTGAGGGCTTAAAGTCTTTCTGCAATGCAGCAAGCTCTATAAGATCAATCATAAGACTTACGCTTACCTCTCTTTGAGGATCCTGCACCTTTTTATAGCCCTCATAAAGATTCCGAGCATAACGCTGCATCACATCCTCTAGCTTAAACTTTCCCGAAGGATGTCTGTACATACGATGCTTTCTATGTAACTTTACCCTCTTGCCAAAATCCCCCTCCACCAACGAAAAAGTTTTTTGAAGAAGTTTTTTGCCAAAAGAAGAGCTGATAAGCTCTAGAAAAAAACCGTCGGCAAAAATATTTTGCCTATCTAAAGAGTCATTGAAGAAATAGCCCATATCATACGATAAATAGGTCTTCATCGCCTCAATCTGCCTCTTTGTAACCACTTTTTGATGCCCCTTCTCCCCAACCCTATAAACCACCTCATCGCGCAAAACACCCTGCGCAATATCTTTCCCAGAAGCACCATAAAAAAGCATCGAAACAGCCACAACAAAAAGTATCACCGCAAGAAAAGCGCGATGATTTCGAAAGAAAAACGCATGCATAACAGCCCCCTAAAAAAAGTATTTTCTAGTTTGTCATAAATACCTCTTTAATGCAACCTGCTGAAATATTTGCCCAACAAAAAAGGCAAGAGTTTAAAAAACTCTTGCCTCTATCAAATATGAACCATAAGACTTGTTTATCTTTGCTGGATTGATCTACGATCAATACCAGCTTGTCTAATATAATTTCTTTGATATAAAATAGACGACGAATAATTTCGTCGCCTATCTTTTTTTCACCATTTCGAATTTCACCTTACCTCAACTACTTTTGATGGCAAGTATACTCTATTTTTTAGTAACCAAAAAAAGCTTTTACATTCGAAAAAATTCTACCGATAAAACTAGCTGGAGCTGCTGGAGCTTC
>CAMCSI010000008.1 GCA_945877885.1 Chlamydia trachomatis | reverse complement strand
GTAAAGGGCGATAAAGGTGGGGTCATTGATTACGCCAAAGAGGTTCAAAAATCTCTTGCATCCATCCCCCCATCCTTAACGGAGATAAAGGCTCATGACTATCAATTAGCGGGCGCTTTATTACGATTAACGTTAGCAAGAAAGCCTATTGATCAACCTTATTCATTGATGCCCACGTTAAATTTTTTAACGCAGGCTGCCTATGTAAATTCCATTCCTATGGACAAGGGCCCTCTTCACTCATTGATTACAAAACCAGAGTCAGCAGATATAAATCATTTGATCTATTTGGCAAATACTGGACGGATTAATTCCTCTGAGGATGTTCCTGACTCTATGGAAACCTTTGAAAAGCCTTTAGCAGAAAGACTTTTACCCATTTTTAACAATATCCACATCAAAGCCTATAAGACGGAAGGGAGATTTTCCCTACCACAAGAGGTTATTGAGGATCCTATTGTTGCGTTTGCAAGAAAAACAAGGGGTGAAATTTTCTATTTCATGATCCCACCTGCTGTAGATAGTAAGATGCCAGAGGGTGATTTTGCTAAAGGGGTGATTAGAAAATATGATGATCATCTTATTTTCACTGAAAATGGGACAAAAGAGGCTATAAGGGTTGATATTACAGCCCCCTTACTTCTTACTGAAAATGTAAAATTTAGTGGGGAAATAGATCATGTATCACTTTTGGAAGCTACGCAGTTAACTGATGTGTTAATTTCTGCAAAGATCCCATTACAGGGGCAAGTTTTTCAGACAGTTATTCCTTGGAAAGAGATCACTATTTCTGATGTAGATATTGAAAATCAGTTTTCAAGACCCCCTGAGATAGCTCCTCCTTGGGCTTATTTTGTGGAAAACAGCCTTGTCTTAAATGAGGGAGGGATTTTGCTCCCTATTCATTTTAAGGAACAAGGGTGCTTTATTGGCGATAGTGGGTTTTTCTCTTTTGGAAAGACATCTCCTTTGATGGTCTCTGAGCAAAGAAAGCGCGTTTATACTTCAGGATTTTACGATCCAGGTGTAATCAGCACAGGCGTACGCTATATCCTAACTTCTAGAGATGTTGTATCAAGCATTTCTTCAAAGGAAGAAAGCCTAGTTATAGACCCTCTTATTGCCAATGGTTTTCAGGTTTGGTTTGATGATACGATGAAAGCCTCTGAGGTAACCGAATTTTTAAAACAAGATTTCAAGAATCGGGGTATTGATCAATATTTTGCCGTCACCCCATTTTACGAATATGACTTTGCCAAAGACTTAATAGGCCAATTCCAAAGTGATCGTGACCTGTTTATGTTAATTGGCGTAATTATTTTACTTGTGGCTATTTGCAACATCATCACCCTACTACTTCTTCTTGTGCATGATAAAAAAACTGAAATTGGAATCTTTTTATCTCTTGGAGCATCCAAACTAAAGATTTCAACCATTTTTGCTTTAGCAGGGGTAATCCTTGGTGGTATCTCTGTGTTAATCGGTAGTTTTCTTGCCTTTATCACCTTAAAAAATATCGATTCCTTGGTATGGCTATTAAATAAAATTGAAGGAAGGGATGCGTTTAATGCGGCCTTCTATGGATCAAAGTTACCAAATGAATTTAGCGTTCTTGCCTTTACCTTTATTGCAGTAGCAGCTCCCCTACTTTCTCTTGGTGCAGGACTTATTCCAGCAATTAAGGCTTGTAGGCTTCGTCCTTCACAAATATTGAGGTCTGAATAATGAAAGATGCCGCAGATGTACTTTTTGAAGCAGAAAATATTTGTAAGACGTTTACTTACCCTGAAACAGTTGAGCTTTTAAAAAACGTCTCTTTATATGTGAATAAAGGCGAATCTGTTTCCATCACAGGACCCTCAGGATCTGGAAAAAGTACAATTCTTTCAATTTTAGGTACGTTAGATAAAGCAGATAGTGGAAAACTATATCTTTTTGGCAAGGCTTTGCCAAAGAGAAACTTTGCCAAAATTCGAAATGAAAATATTGGCTTTATTTACCAAAATCACAACCTTCTTGATGAATATACAGTGTTAGATAATCTACTCATCAAAGCGCAGATTGGTCGAAAGTCCATCTCAAAAAATAGTGAGTCCTACCAACTTGCTCTTTCCCTCCTTGAAGGGATGAATCTTCTTCACAGAAAGGATTTTACCGCAAAGCTTTTATCCGGTGGAGAAAAGGCGCGCGTATCCATTGCTCGTGCCTTTATGAATGATCCAGAAATCATCCTTGCAGATGAACCTACTGGAAACCTCGATTTTGAAGCGGCATCTTTAGTGCAAACCCTTCTTTTAGAAACATGCAAAGACTTGGGGAAATCACTCATTGTGGTTACTCACGATTTAGACTTTGCCAAGCGCTGTGGCCGCTCCTACATCATCTCCAACGGCCATCTTACTGAACAATAGCCTTTCTTTTAAAAAATTCTTTTAATTAAATAAAGATTAAGGCATGTAGGGAATTTAAAGGGGCTTTTTTATGAAAAAATACCTATGCTTGCTTCTTGCCGTTAGTTTCGGATTTTGTGAACCACTTGTATTTAACTCTATTTTAACCCCTGCAAATTGCACCCATAAGATTTATCATCCAAGAGATAAAAATATCCCCCACCCTTTCTTCCAAGATCAAAAAATGGATCGAGCTGAAATGAATTCCCCAGTAAAGGCAGTAGGAAGTGGAACCTTTATCTATTATAAAGAGACACACACTCTAGAATATGCCATCGCATACTCTAATTTAAGCTCTCCTGCAGTGATGATTCACTTACAAATTGGCTACCCACATCAAGACGGCCCTATTATTGCAACGATCATGGGCCAGCCGTTTAGCAAAAGTAATAGCTATGCTCATTCCAAAAAAGCAAAAGAGCAGAGTAAAACCCAGAAGGGCCCACTTAAAAATTTTGGATTTATTACTGGATCCATAAAACTTACAGAACTAGATAACTCCCCTTCCTCAAAAGCCCCCTCCAAAGAAGAAAAATTGCTTGTTCAAGGGGGCTGTTATATCACCATCCATACCCACCTAAACGAACTGGGCGAAATCCGCGGTCAGCTAACCCCCCTCTCCACCAAACAGCTCCGAAAATAACATAACCTTTTTGATGTGTTTTAATTAACCACTTCTTATAAATCTCTACCATCCTTAATATCAATCATTTCTATCTTGCTATTAACTCCACTTGCTTAACTCTCTAATACCAAAGATATACACTTAAGGTAAATTTAGCGCTTTACTTTAACAAAATATGTGATAAAGTATTTAGATATAATTAACTTATATCAACTTTATGAGTGGTTAATTATTTTTAGAAAACTTCGTTAATAAAAAATTAATATGTTAGGTGTTTTATGAGTGCTGTAACTAATTTAGAACAGATTGATCGTTTAACCGATATTTTAGATAAATATCATGAGTATGATGATTCATTATCCAAAAGTCTATTTCGTTGGGGGGCAAGTGTTCTACAGTTTGCAGTAAAGCACTTTTCTATGCCGCAAGAAGAGATGGCGAAAATCGCCTCTGAGCGTATTCATGAACTTGTAACTGAACTTCTTGTTAATCCACTTGATGGACGTTCTTTAAAACATCCGATTTTGGAACGCGATTGGACTTGGGAGAACGGAGTGCATCAAGATTGCCGTCAGCTTTTTGAAGCAATTTCTCCGTTAGATGAAGGGGTGATGGATGAAACGCCAGGCTCTCACTTTTTTGCTAAAGAGATGATTGAATGGGCGAAAGTATTTACACCGGCTGAGGAGGCTGCAAGCACACAGTTATCGCTTTTTGGTGAAGGTTCTAGCGCTGCCGCTGCGGTCAGGCGTTTTGTTTATCAAAGATTAGCAAAAGCTGCAATATTACAAAAGCAGCAAAGAGATCTGCAGGAGTCGATGAAGTGTGCGCTGATTAGCGTAGATAAGAGGATGGAATATATGCTCGCGCAGGATCTATCGGTCATGGAAAGGGCTGAAGAAAGAGCAGCATCTCATGAAGCTGCTCTTGATAGACAGATTGGATCGATTACACAGGTACATCGCGATCATCTTGCAGAGCTGAAGAGTCAGATCTCCTTTATGGAGGAGTCTCATCGTAAGAGTGTTGCTGAGCTTGAGAATCGGATTGCCTCGGTAGATCAAACCAATATTGCTGTCTCCAATGCCTTGAGAGCGGAGTTAATCGAAATGCATCAAGCCCATGAAAGTGCGGTTGTTGCTCTAGATGCACAAATTAAGGCAGCGAATGTGGCGCATCAACAGGCGGTAAGCCATCTAGAGAGAGAGCTTAGCACAACAGCTGCAGCCCATTCTACAGCAATCTCCACCATCTCTTCAATGACCGATACGCACCGCGCAGCAGTCACTAAATTAGAAGGGCGTGTCGTAGTAAGTGAAGCACATGCTAATCAGGTGCAGAGCTCCTTATCTCTGGCGCAAATGCGTAATGCACAGTGTGCAGCAGAAATTAGACAGTTACGCTGGGACAACTATCGTGCGCAATCGGATATTCGGCGCCTACAAGAAGAACTAGATGACGATCGCAGCTGCACAATTTTGTAAAACAAATTATAATCAATGTCCATTTTAGGAGTATATATATGTCTATGTCAATGATTTCCATTAAGGGTCCTTCACAGCTCGCTGGTACAGGTGCCCGTGAAGTGGCCGAAGAGAATAGTACAGCTTTGGAGCAGGTTTTAACGGTTCTTTCTGAATCAGAGGATCGCGTTGCAATTGGTGCTCAAAAAACAGAGCAGCAGTTCGAGCAATTTATGAAGCAGATGCAAGAGCGCTTTAGTATACTCTCCGAAGAAAATTGTAAGTTGCGCAAGCAGCTCATTGCATCGGATAGCCGACAGCGTGAGCTTGAAGTTCTACACAAAGCAGAGATACAAGCTATTACAGACAAGGTGAGCTCTGCCGAAACTTCTGTTGAGATGATGCGCCAAGAGATGGTGGCATCAGCACGCAGCGCCGATGCACGCGTTGCCGCTGCCGTCGCAGCACAAATCGAAGCAGTTAAAACGGCTACACAAGCTGGCGATGCACGTTTTGAGGCAGCCATTCAAACTGGCGATACACGTGTGGCGGCAGCCATTCAAGCTGGCGATACACGTGTGGTTGGAGCGCGCTCTGCTCTTCAACAAGTTGTCGAGGGCATGAAACGTGTAGATGCGTATTTTGTAAATCAGTCTGCAAACATGTATTCAGGTCAGACCGTTGCAGACAATATCAGATTTTATACAGTACAGCTGCAAAGTACAATAACTTATTGCGTAGTATAACTTTTCGGACGGTTTCATGTCGATGATAACACAGATACAAACACTTCCTACTTTAGCGCAGATTACAGTACCTCCGCAGCAAGAGAGCACGCCTTCTGCGATAGTTTTAGATAGGCAGGCGCGCATGGCGAAAATTATCGCCAGGCAGGCCTCGTTGGATCGCGTTGAAGCCGAGAAGAGAGATAAATATGCGCTGGAGTTGCGGGCTGTTAAAGATAGGCTTACGCATCTGCGTAGTGCAGATGAGAGAGATTTAAACAACCTGGAGAGGCGTGTTGATAGCATGCAAACACAAGTGCCGTTGCGTGCTCTACAAGAGCAGCTGGATGCGGTTCGAGAAGATGAGGATGCATGGATTACACGTTTGCAAACAGATGTAACCACACTTTTGCAGAAGAATTTTAAACCTTTATCTCAGCGTATCGCAGGGTACACTCAGCAAACGGCAATACAGATTCAAGAGATTCAAGAAATCGTAGAAAAAGAGCGGCAATCCATAGCCCAGCTGACAAAAAAGGTCGACGTTTTACAGGCAAATATCAACGACTTGCAAAGGCGTCGTCAAGAGCTACAAGCTAGTCAAGGTGACCTTTCCATACAGATCTGTCATCTGCAGCAAGAGACCCTTGCCATACAACAAGCGATCCTCCAAACAGAGCGTGCTATCGAAAAGCAAAAAGAAAACAGATGGATGCAAGTAGTGAAAATTGTTGCAATTGTTGGCACCTGCTGTATCGGAGGCTGGGCCCTGGCAAGCGCCTTTAAAGCCGGCGCTATTGGAGCAGGCGTCTCTGCCGGAGAGAGCATAGGATTTGGTTTATCTCTTAGCGGCGGAACATTAACCGCAAACATTACCTTGGGCGGTGCCGCTACAGGATTGGCTGTTTTAGCCACTAGCGGTGCTGATTCTTCAAGCAAAAAACCTTTACCACAACAAACACCTAAACAAGACAAAAATCCTTTAGTAAAGGAAGAAGAAACTCCATTTGACCTCACTTTAAGAACTATGGAAATATATAATCATCGTGATTCTATGAGGGATGCTCATCTTGCCTCCACTGTTTTGGGTTTGCCAGCGCAAGCCATTGGCTGGGGAGCTAAAACAATTTGTAAGAGTCATCCACGTGTAGAAAAAGTTTGTGGGCAACTGCAAGTTTATATGGAGCAAAAAGTGCAGCAGATTTCTGAGATGACTTGGATTCAGAAAATTAGTCAAAAGCATCAACAAAGGATGGTTCTTGCCGCTCTGGCCGATCACCGCCGCTTTGGAATAGCTCCCTCAGAAAGCGTGCAATATTATCAGAATTGCCAAGATATTGCACTCAGCGCTTTGATGATGCCGCTAACAAAGGCTGGATCTTCAGTTGCAAATAAAATTTTTGCAACTGGCAAGCAAAGCGTGCAAAAGCAAACGGTTAAATTTCTAGCCAATCGTCAGCTTAGCAAAATCATTAATGAAGGGCTTGCACGGCCTCTGGGTTATTTAGAAGACAGGGTTCTTCAGCCGGCAGCTAGATTGATTAAATCTCCACACTTGCCTGAACGCATCAGCTACGCTAGAAATTATTATGAAGACATTAAAGAGTTTTATGGACCTCCTCTGCAATACAAAGGCCGATTAGAAAGTGATCTGGTTTTAGTGCAAATACACGGTTCTGGCATCTTAGGAGTGGATCGAAGTCTAAAGTGGGCAATGCATATTGAACACGCTCAGGTCAATAGGATAAATCCAGCAACGGGCTTAGGCTATTATCATGGTCTTGTAGACGCTTTAGATATTCTTAAAGATCAGGCTGCCCTTCTGAGTTCGTGGGGAGAGCGCTCTCATATAACAGTTATCAAAATTCCAGCAGGATCTAACGTCCAATTTCTTTGGGGAATGGCGAAGAAGCAATGTGATCCCTTAAATCTAGAAACACGTATGGGCGGTGGAATACAATACCGCCTATTTGATTTAGATCCAAGGTGGATTTTTAAGACGCTTAAACTACCGAATTAGCTCAAGAACATATTTTTTTTACAGTAAGCTCTGTTGATTGGGCATCGCGGTCAATTCAAGAAGTGAAATTGCAACCTTTTTCTAGATGCTAAGAGTTGGTACCATCAAAACATTACCTAATATCCCTGTAATTTTTGCTTGAATAATTTAAATACTTTTCATCATATTTTTTTTCATCTATTCTTAGATACATGAAAAAAGTTTCGTTACTCCCCTATTTTTTTATTGCGTTTTTCTCCCATTTTGCTCTTAGTGGAGTAAGTTCTATTTTCCCTGTTCTTTATTTTGCCCCTTTTTTTACCATCTGTTATTCTAGATGTTCATTTTTCCAATGCATTTGGCTCTCCTTTTTTATTGGGATTTTTTTAGATATGTGCACGGCAAGTACACCGATGGGGTTTTACCCTTTATGTACTATTTTTACCACCCTGGCTCTACATCGCTTCAAAATCTATTTTTTGGAAGAAAAACCGCTCCCTTTTGCCCTTTATACAACCTTATATTCTCTTACTTACACTTTATTATTTACGTTGATGCACACATTCATAGACTCTATCCTTTCTATAGCTCCCCTTTCCTTTCTCCTAGACTGTACTCTATTGCCCCTACTTGACACGGTTTATCACCTCACCTTCTTCACCTTGCCGATTCTTTCTTATCAATTTATTACCTCTAGAGAGCAAAAATTGCGCATGCTCACAATCAAAAGGCGCATTCTCTCTAATTATCCCAAACTTAAAATGGTTTTTAAAAAATGATATTTTCACCTGAAAAATTAAAGCACATAGAAACCATTATTGGGGCTATTGCCGTAGATGCTGGGGCTATGCTTTATAAAGCGTTTAACCAAATGATTAATTCTGAGGAAAAGACATCTCCTCATGATGTGGTAACCCAATATGATAGTGATTGTGAAGAATTTCTTTACCAGAGATTACATGCTGCATTTCCTGAAATTGGATTTCTAGGCGAAGAAAGCGGTTATCGCAACTATAAAGAGGGAGAGCCATATTGGATTGTAGATCCCATTGATGGAACGCTAAACTTTGCAAGAAGTATTCCTGCCTTTGCAGTAAGCATTGCCCTAGTACACCACAATAAAACCTTTGTGGGGGCATGCTACTGCCCTATCACCAAGGAGCTCTTTTGTGCCTATCGTGGGGGTGGGGCATTTTTAAATGGAAAATCGATCAAGGTTTCAGAGGTATCTTCCATGAAATATGCTGTCATTTGTGTTTCCCCAGATCAATTACATCATAGGAAGGTGGAGGCTGTAATCAGAAGGCAGGGTGCCTCTGTGATGGATATTTGCTACGTTGCAAAAGGAGCTACTGAAGGTTTTTATGATTCCTGCTTAAATCCTTGGGATTTTGCAGCCAGTTCTTTGATTGCTGAAGAAGCTGGTGCTGAAATTTTTAGTTTAAAAAGCAAGACTCTTGACACCAATAAAAAATCTGACATACTAGTAGCAAATAAACACCTAGCGGATACATTAGCAAAATGGATATTGACGGAAGAGCACACGCAAAAGTAATCAAAGATCAGATCAAAAAGGAAATTTTAGATAAATCCTACACTCCCACTCTCGCCTTTTTCTTGATGGAAGATCATAGCCCTTCTCGTGTTTATGTGGGAATGAAAGAGCGTGCCTGCAAAGAAACTGGGATTACCTCCATCAAAGATTGCCTACCCTCTACCATAACAGAGGAAGAGCTCCTTGCAAAAATAGATCGGGCAAATAAAGATCCTAAGGTTGATGCCATTATTGTCCAGATGCCCCTTCCAGCGCATATTGACTCTAATAAAATTATTTTAGCTATTGATCCTTCTAAAGATGTAGACGGTTTTCATCCCATAAATATTGGCAAGATGATGATTGGTGAAAAAGATGCCCTACTCCCTTGTACTCCTCAGGCTGTTTGTAAACTTCTTGAAATGGAACATGTGGAGACAAAAGGGAAAAATGTAGTCATTATTGGAAGAAGCAATATTGTGGGAAGACCTTTGGTAAATATGCTCTCCCAAAAAGGAAGGGATGCAACCGTCACTCTCCTTCACAGCAGGAGCAAAGAGATTGAAACTCATCTGAAAAATGCAGATATCATTATTGCAGCCTTAGGCATCCCTCACTTTCTAAAGGCATCTATGATAAAAAAAGGGGCAGTGGTCATCGATGTGGGCATCTCTCATCTTGATGGAAAACTTGCCGGCGATGTTGATTATGAAGAGGTGAAAACTAAAGCTTCAAAAATCACCCCGGTTCCTGGCGGGGTAGGGCCAATGACTATTGCAATGCTTCTTGCTAATACCCTTCAATGTCACAAAAATCGTCTTCAAGCAAACCTTTTTTTATGAAATACTTAACCCTATCACTACTTCTTCTACTTTTTTCATGCGGCACATCTGAGACAAAGATTGAGGGGGAAAGGATGGGCATGGCTTATAAAGTGCTTTTTAGAGAAAAAGTGGCAAAAGCTTCTGTGGAAAACCTCATTGATACAATCTTTTACGAAATTGACACTAAGCTTAATCGATGGAACAAAGATTCTGAACTTGCAAAATGGAACAGTAATACCTCTGTTGAACCCATTTTAGCCTCTTTTTTATTTATAGATCTTACTCGTAGAGCAAACCTTGCCTATCAGTTAACCGATGGTCTATATGATCCCTCTTTAGGGGCTGTAATCCATGCATGGAAAATGAGCCTTCGTCTTGGATTCACTTTGACTTTAGAAGAGGTTAATGCCTTTAAAAAATCCTCTGGCTGGGAAAAGGTAGTAATTCATGAAAATGCTATCCAAAAACTTCATCCTAATCTTGAGCTTGACTTTGATGGGATTTTAAAAGGCTATTTTTGCGATTTACTCTCTGAGGAGTTAAAAAAAATAGGCTATAACAACTTCCTTGTGGAATGGGCGGGAGAAATTAAAGTAACTAACGGTCCCTTCAAAATCCTTGCAGGGAAGGAAATTCTTTCTTTAACCAATCAGGCTATTGCCACCTCTGGACCCACCTATCAACTTTATCCTATAAAAAAAGATGGAAAAATTATTTTTTATAGCCATTTTGTTGATCCAAAAACATTACAGGCGTTAACTTTTGAGGATCCAAACCTCTCTAAATCTATTGTCCACCCCTCTGCCCTTTATGCCGATGCCCTTGCCACTGCCTCGATCATTAAATAATTAAGGTATCAAGATAAGTAGACATTTGGTATGCTCCAGTTATGAAGTTAGAAAAAGAAAAGATCCTCCTTGGCAAGTTCTTCTTGCATGTTAAGGGGTTCGGGTTTGTAAAGCCAGAAGATTCAGATCATCCAGAGATATTTATCCCACCTAAAAAAAATTTAAATGCGATTTCAGGCGACACCGTTTTAGTAAAGGTATTGACTAAATCCTCTAAAGGTTATGAAGGGATCATTCACGAAATTGTTAAAAGAGAAAATAGTGAGTTTGTAGCCACGGTTATTGATGATGAAGGGAAGAACTATCTACTTTACTCCCCTCTTATTGGCGAAGATAAAGAAATTTATCTACCTAAAGATAAAAAGTTTAAAATTGGGGATCGAATTATTGTAAAAATTGTCGATTATGATGACAATGTTTTATCTGCAGAACTTATTAAACTTTTAGGAAATATTTCAGATCCATCCATTGATGTTGCCGCAGCAATCATTGCCCATAAGATAAGAAATACCTTCCCCCAGGAAGTGATTGATGAGGCAAATGAGTGCTCTATCACAAAAAAAGATTATGAAGGAAGAATCGATCTGCGTGAGGTGGAAACTGTCACCATTGATCCAAACACTGCAAGAGATTTTGATGATGCAATCACCCTATCAAAAGATGAAAATGGCCACTACCTTTTAGGGATACACATTGCCGATGTTTCCCATTTTGTAAAAAAAGGGAGCAAACTGGATATCGAAGCTCTACTTAGATGCAATTCTACCTACTTTCCGACAAAAGTTGTACCAATGCTACCTGAACAAATTTCAAATAATTTATGCAGTTTAGTGGAGGGAGAAGATCGATTAACGGTATCTGTACTTTTAGAAATTAATCCTGAAGGAACTATTGTTGATAGGGAAGTGGCAAAAACAGTGATAAATTCTAATAAACGTTTTACTTATGAGCAGGCGCTTGAAATTTTAACCACCGAAAAGAAAAGTCCTCATAAAAAAATGTTAAAAACCATGGAAGAACTATGCCATGTGTTTATGAAAAAACGTACAGAACGTGGAAGTGTAGAGCTTGCTTTACCTGATGTTCAAGTAATATGTGATGATAATGAATCCCCTACTCATATTCAGACACATATGTATGACATCACCCACCAAATGATTGAGCAGTTCATGGTTAAGGCTAATGAAATTGTTGCCGAAACACTTATCAGTCGTGATCAAGGGGGTGTTTTTCGCGTTCATGATGAACCTGACTCCACAAATTTTGATAATTTTTTTGCATTTATTCGACTACTTGGCTTTAATCTTCCAGCAAATGCTACAAAGCATGATATTGCAAGAATTTTTCAGGAAGCAAAAGATCATCCTCATATTGAGCAAATTGCTATAAAATACATAAGAAGCCAAAAGCTTGCCATGTACTCCCCAGATAACATTGGCCACTACGGTCTTGGACTTGAAAACTACTCTCATTTTACCAGCCCAATTCGTCGTTATTCTGATCTTGTGGTTCATAGAATGCTTTTTACCGACAAATATGAGGAAAAAGAGCTCTATGATGTTTGTAATAAATGTAGTGAGGCAGAAAGAAAAAGCTTTGTTGCAGAGTCATCTGTTGTAAAACTTAAAAAATATCGACTGCTTGATAAATATTTTGACAAGGATGATGGCCGTATTTACAAAGTGATATTAACGGGCGTAAGTGTAAAAGGGATCACATTTGATGTGGATAATCTTGGTATTGAAGGATTTATTCCAATTCGAATGCTTAACGATGATTATTATATTTTCGATGAAAAGCGTATGAAGCTTACTGGACGGCATAAAGGATTTACCTTCTCTTTAGGGGATGCTCTACAGGTTCAGTTAACTGCAATAGATCTTGTCTTTTTAGAAGCTGAGTGGCTTTTAGTGTAACCTCTACATTCTAGGAACAGTGATTCCTTGCTGACCTTGATATTTTCCGCCTCTATCTGCATAACTTACATCACAGGTGACATCTGCTTTAAAAAATATGACTTGAGCAAGCCCTTCCCCTGCGTATATTTTTGCAGGAAGTGGTGTAGTATTACTTATTTCAAGGGTTACTTGACCTTCCCACTCTGGCTCAAATGGAGTCACATTTACAATAATTCCACATCTTGCGTAGGTAGATTTTCCAATGCACATTGTAAGTACATCTCTTGGGATTTTAAAATATTCGACACTCACTGCTAGGGCAAATGAGTTTGGCGGGACAATGCAAACATTGCTTTCCACTTCTACAAATTCTTTGTCGCTGAATCCTTTTGGGTCAATAATTACATTATTTAAATTAGTAAATACTTTAAATTTATTGGAAACGCGTAAATCATATCCATAGCTAGAAAGTCCATAACTAATCACTTTTTCACCATCATGCTCTCTGATTAAATGATCAATAAATGGGGAGATCATTTTTTCTTCTATTGCTCTTTTTTTTATCCATGAATCGGGTTGAATTGTCATAACTACCACCTTTGTTTTTTGCTAAAGTTTATCAATTGCTAGCATTAAAAGCTATTTTTAACTACCATAAAAGTATGGATATAGAATTTGAAGAAGATAGACTAGAAACAACTATTCGCCCTTTTCGTCTTGAAGAATTTATTGGTCATGAGTCTATCAAAGAGCGATTACAGATTTTAATTAGAGCTGCAAAGTCAAGATCTGAGCCCTTACCCCATATTCTTTTCCACGGACCGCCAGGTCTTGGAAAGACTACACTTTCATTAATTCTATCAAAAGAGATGAATACCTCAATTATTCAAACTTCGGGACCATCCATTGAAAAACCTGCAGATCTTGCAGGCATTCTCACCAATTTAGGCGAGGGAGATATATTTTTTATCGATGAAATTCATAGAATTCCAAAAAATGTGGAGGAGTATTTATATCAAGCGATGGAAGATTTTAAAATTGATATTATGATTGATTCAGGACCTACTGCTAGGTCTGTCACAATCACATTAAAACCTTTTACACTTGTTGCAGCAACCACAAAAACAGGATTATTATCCGCTCCCCTTCGCACAAGATTTCCCTTTAATGTGCGCTTAGATTTTTATGATGGGGAATCCCTAATAAAAATAATTCAAAGAAGCGCAAAGGTATTGCATGTACCTATTGAAGAAAGTGGAGCAAGAGAAATTGCCTTAAGGTCACGTGGCACACCTCGAATTGCCAATAACCTTCTTCGCTGGGTGCGCGATTGCCATTTAAAAAATCCAGCCTCAATAAACAGCACACATGCTGAACATGCCCTTGCTATGCTTTCTATTGATAAAAAGGGTTTAGATGAAATGGATATCCGAATTCTTTCTTGGATTATAGAGCACCATGATGGTGGACCGGTGGGGATAAAATCTATTGCAATTGCCATGGGTGAGGATCCAGAAACCATAGAGGCCCTACATGAACCTTATCTAGTGACAAGAGGATACCTTAAGCGTGGACCATCTGGACGTGTGGTAACAAATCTTGGGTATACCCATCTTGGAAAAAAAACAAAAGGAACAACTCAATTATGAAAAAACTATTTCTATTTTTTTTAACACCCTTCATTCTTTTTGCAACCCATGGTAGTGTTCGTATTGAAGATAGCGCCAAAGGTAGAGATACCATCATACGCGTGCTCACTCACACTGATTTAGATGGAGCTTTAATTGAAGTAAAGGCAGGCTTTACCGTCCAAAACCCCTCTACGCAAAAAAAAATTGACACCTACTACACCAAGCAAAGACATTACCTAAGCACCTCAAATGATGGATTAAAATGGGGTAAGGTTTATAAAGGGGTTCACCAAATTGAAATTACTCCAAAAGACAAGAGCACCACATTTCTCATCAACGGAATTCAATACTCAGGAAAACTTACAGCCTATGATATTGCCTCAAAGCTTTTTCTTGTTGTAGAAGTTGAGGTAGATCACTATTTAAAATCGATCCTTTCGGGAAGATTTGCTGAAAAAAACCTTCATCAAACAACCCTTGAATCTCTTGCTATTTCCTTACGCACCGATCTTTATCATAAAATTGCCACATCAACCAATCCATTTTGGGATATAAAGGCTGAAACTCATGGATTTGCAGGCTCGTCTTTACAAGTAATTGGAAGTAATGCAAATTACGCTGTTAACGCAACTAAAGATTTAATCATGCTTTATGAAAATAGACCCTTTCCTACAGCCTGGTCAGATGATTGCGGCGGAAGAACTGCCTCGTATAAAGTCATTTTTAGAAAAGATGTTCCCTCTCCCCCTGGTGTCTTTGTTCCATTTGCGCAAAAAAACCGAGGTGAGCATAGCTGGAAATGCAGTCTATCAAAACGTGAGTTTGCAAAGATGCTCGAGCTTGATTCTATTCAATCTATGGAACCTTTCAAAGACTCTACCACAGAAAAAATCTATGCCATGCGCATTAATGGTCGCGGCCTTACCTTTAGAGAACTAACCATCATAGATCTACAAAATCTAATCGGAAAAGACCGATTAAAAAGTAACGATTTTTCTATCAAGCTTATCGATGAAAGGATTGAATTTTGTGGTTTTGGCCATGGCCTAGGTGTTGGTATTTGCCTACTATCTGCAAAAGAGATGGCAGAATCTGGCAAATCGACTGCAAAAGTATTAGCCTCTTTTTATCCTGAAACAAAAATTATCAAGCTAGATTTTGTTCCTCAAGTGTTCTTTGAAGAAGATACAATTGAAGAATAGTAAATTTTAACATAAAAAAAGGAAAAACACATGCATTTAAGAGTCTCAAAAAGGAAAGCCGCGGCAATATCTACGGCAATGTTACTTGTGTTACTTGCGGTCAACTCACTTACAAATAATTGGTGGCCATTTATCTATATAACTATCGGCGCCCCCCTGTTTACAAGGCAGTATCTTTTGGGAAGAACTTACGACAGCATCATGTCTCTTACTATTTTTGGCGGTCTTTTTTTAGTATCTCAGTTTGAAATAGATTGGAGTATAATTTTACCCGTTGTCTTTATTGTATCTGCTTTAATGATCCTTTTTAGAGAATTTTGCAACCCTTTTGCCGCAAAAGAGCCTGAAATTGAAGAAGATCATAATTTAGAAAACATGGAAGATAAATAACTTGATTACTCTTCTTATTATATAATATAAAATATTTTAATTATAATAGTAATAAAAATAATCGACTTTTATTTAAATAATTGTTAAATTTTAGATGATTAAAATATGGAGTTTTATAAAATGAGCAATAGTGTTTCTTTTCATCAAACTATGTTAACATCGGCAAACGTAGAGAAAATTAATTTAAATAAAAAAATTGATAAATTAAGTAAAGATCTTAGTAATATAGCTTATTGGATTTTGGGTTTTTTTCTTGGATTTATTCCACAGTTGATTATGTATATAATCAAATGCTCTTCAAAAGCAAGGCTTAATGAAATCACTAATGACATTTCCTATCACAATTGTATTGTTGAAAATAAAAAATTTGAAGATTCCAATCCTAAGTTGGGAAAATTAGTTGAAGAGAAAAGTAAGAAACCTTCTAAACCTAATAGATTCGATCTTCAACATGATTTTTATACTGAACATTTCAAATTGGAAAAAGATATTGAAAATAAACAAGATTCAGCAAGAATAGAGCACGCTAATGCTGCGAAAGAATTACGTTCGGAAAGCAAAAACCTAATACTACTAGATTCAAAAATTAAGAAATTGAAACTGGATTTACAAAATCAACCAACTAAAGAAAAAGAGAAATCTCTAACAGATCTTGAGACGGAACTTTCCGAAAAAACTCAAAGGCTACA